>JAIVWA010000435.1:0-4511 GCA_049190255.1 Gammaproteobacteria bacterium
TCGTGGAGTTTGCCCTGACCGAGCGGGAAAAGGGCAAAGGTATCCGGGAGGCGGCCATGGATGCCGCCCGGCTGAGGTTTCGCCCCATCCTGATGACGGCGATTTCCTCCATCGCCGGGTTTATGCCCCTGGTGGTCGCTGCCGGTGCCGGCGCCGCCAGCCGTCAGGCCATCGGTACCGCCGTGGTGGGCGGTATGATCGCCGCCACCGTCATGTCCCTGATCTTTACCCCGGTGTTTTACGTGGTGATGCAGCGGCTGAGCGGATCTAGAATGAAGAAACCGGAAAAGGAGCCAGAAGTCAAAGGCGTCACCGGGGACCCTGCCGTTAGAGAAGGTACCTGAATAATTTTGACATGATGAGGTGCAACGATGCGTCGACGGTTACGATGGCTGACTATTGTACTAATATTTTTTATAGCTGCTGGTGGATGTACGATATATCAAAAGCCCCGCCCGATTCATGACGTTCCTTTTATGGAAAGATCGCAGTCGAAGATCGATGGCGATGTCAGGGTAACGGTGGCGGTGCTTGGTGCTGAAGAAAGCCGCCAGCTCTTCGGGGTAAACCTGGCCGGTCAAGATATCCAGCCGGTCTGGGTTAGAGTTCAAAATGCTGATACAATTGCTTATTGGCTCATGTCTGCAGGCCTGGATCCGGACTATTTCTCACCTCTGGAAGCCGCCTATGCGTTCCATGGCACCATTGGAAGTTCCGTAAATAAAAAAATAGACGACCATTTCAGGGTGATGAATTTCAGGAACCCGATTGCAGCGGGCACCTCTGTTTCCGGCTTTGTTTTTACCAACCGGGATGAGGGAACCAAGGTGGTCGACATTGATTTAATCGGTCACGGTAAAACTAAATTTTTCACTTTTTTTGTTCCGGTCCCGGGCATTAAAGCGGATTATCATGAGGTTGATTTTGATAATCTCTATGCGGCAGAAGAGATTGTCAATCTTGACGAAAATGAGTTGAGAACAGAACTGGAAAATCTGCCCTGCTGTGCCACCAACGAAGATGGCACTGAAAACGGCGATCCCCTGAACCTGGTTTTAATCGGAAGCCGCGAAGATATCTCGTCGGCCTTTGTTCGCAGAGGATGGCTTCCGGCCGAGCAAACCTATGGTACAGCAGTCTGGAAGACAATCAAATCTTTTCTGTTCGGCTCAAGATACAGATACTCGCCCGTCAGTCCGCTCTATTTTAGTAAACGGCAACAGGATATTGCCGGACAAAAGCCCCGTCACACCGTCCATGAGCGTAACCACCTGCGGATGTGGCTAAGCCCCATGCGTTACCAGGGCAAACCGGTTTGGATCGCTCAAATCAGCCGGGATATCGGCGTGCGTTTTACCTTTAAAACCTGGCCGCCCGTGACCCATAAAATTGACCCGGATATTGACGAGGCTATGTATGCCCTCATGGAGGATCTTATCTATTCTCAGCAGCTTGCAAAAATCGGATGGGTTAAAGGGGTTGGAGTGGTAACCCGCTCTAAACCCCGGCACAACCTTACGGGAGACCCTTATTTTACTGCCGGCTTGCGCGCCGTTTTAATGTTTGACCGCAGACCCTATTCGTTTGAGGAAATTCAGAGTTTTGATTGGGAGGAGAGTGCCGTCTCTACCAGACTAAAGCGGCTTGAAACAGACCGCCAAGCGGATTTCGACGAGCAATGATATGGGACCTGCTGCCCATCGAATCGCAACTGTAGAGCGCGGTCAGCGTGATTTCTGGACATCAACCGGTTCAATTTTTGACAACATGTTGTCAGATAAAAGTTACCAATACCTGACCCGGACTATCCGGAACCAAAAAGGATTAATCACGAAAGCACGAAATTTGGGAAGCACGAAATTTTTCTTTTCTTTCGTGTTTTCGTTGTTTCGTGTTTTCGTGATAAAAGGGTTTTTTCATAAAATGCAAAGAATTCACAACTACGACTCTAATTTAATAAATTATCCGAAGGGGAGGAAGTATAGATGATATATCGATCCAGTAAAAAATTAATGAGTTTGATAGTTCTAAGTTTCATGTTTTCTTCTTTACTATTTGCGCCGGCAGGTCTCGCCAATGTAATTATTGAAGAAAGAATTGATGAGCTTTGGACCACCGGGAAACTTAATATCGGCTATGCCAGTATCGCTTCCAAGCATTGGCTGCCGGATCTGTACGAACGAAACGATTTTCAATTACTGTGGCAAAATCCGAAAAATGTGGCCGATCTGTTAAAGGACATAGGAAGTATTGCCGAAGATGGTCTGGATCCGGAGGATTATCACCTGTCGCAGCTGCTGGTTCTTAAATTGCGTCTGGATGAAAGCGAATCTCCCGATCCGTCACTATTGGCTGACTATGACATTCTCCTGACCGACAGCCTGGTCCGTTTGTTATATCATATCCAGTTCGGCAAGGTGGATCCTGAAAGTCTTGACCCGGCCTGGAACATGACCCGGCAAGTTCATAACAGACATCCTGTGGCAGCGATAGAAAAGCGACTTAAAACCGGCAGCCTGGCCAAAGGGCTCAAGAAGATACGACCGAAAATCGGATATTATTACCAGCTAAAATCGGCTTTAAAGAAATATCGTGAGATTCAAGACGCCGGGGGGTGGGAAGCGGTGCCCGCCGGTCCGACCCTTAAACCGGGAATGACGGACCCGCGCATTCCTCAATTGCGCCAAAGACTGGCCGTCACCGGTGACTTTGAAGGGTCGGTTAGCGGCTCTGACCATTTTGATGAAGATCTTAAAGCGGCCGTCATTCGATTTCAAAACAGACACCGACTCGAAGCCGACGGAGCGGTCGGGAAAAATACATATGCCGCCTTAAATATTACGGTTAAGCAAAAAATTGATCAGATCCGGGTGAACCTCGAGCGTGCCCGCTGGTTGTACCATAAATTGCCCCCGGACTATGTTGCGGTGGATATAGCCGCTTTCCAGGCTTATGAAGCTGAGGGTGTCAACATAAACTGGTCCAGCAGGGTTCAGGTCGGAAAACCATTTCGTAAAACACCGGTCTTCAAATCCAAGATTAAATATATCGTATTCAACCCGACCTGGACCGTACCGCCCACCATTCTGCAAAAGGATATTCTCCCCAAGATCAAAAAGAACCCGGACTATTTGCGTAAGATGAACATGAGCGTCATTGATAGAAAAGGCAGGACGGTTGATCCAAATTCGGTCAATTGGTCAAAATACAGCAAAAGTATACCCTATACATTAAGGCAGGAGCCGGGGCCGCACAATGCCCTGGGGCGAATGAAATTTATATTTCCCAATAAGTATTTTATTTATCTACACGATACCCCGAGCCAGGCTCTCTTTGGGCGCAAGGATCGGGCCTTCAGTTCCGGTTGCATCCGGGTCGATAAGGACATTGAGCTGGCTGAACTTCTGCTCGACGATCCTGATAAATGGAACCGGGAGAGCATTCAAAAATTGCTTGATACCAATAAAACCCAGAGAGTTAACCTGCCGACACCGAAAACGATTATGCTTCTCTATATGACAGCCTGGTTCGATGAAAATGACAATTTTATTTTTATAAAAGATATTTACGGTCGCGACCGGGCCGTTCTGGAGGGGTTAAATGAAGAATTTACCATATGGCAAACCCGTGCGATCAAATAATAATAGAAAGGGGAATGAATTGGAAAATCAGGTTTGGCTGCAAAATTTAAGCTGGGAGGAGGTCAGGCAAAGGACCGGACAGAGCAGGGGAACGATTATATTGCCTGTCGGCAGTACCGAACAGCATGGGTATCACCTTCCGGTGGGAACCGACACGATGGTAGCCATCTCCATCGCCGAAGATGCGGCCTTGAAGGCCAACGTGCTGGTAGCGCCGCCACTTTGGTTTGGATGGAGCCCACACCATATGGTCCTTCCCGGAACCATAACGATTCGTCCCGAGATATTAATCGAAGTTATGTTTGATGTCATCAATTCCCTGCAGCGTCACGGATTCGACAAATATATTTTACTCAACGGTCATCGGATCGTTAATATATCCTGGCTGCAAATTGCCGCTGAAAGGGCGCAAAGAGAGTTGGGGATAAAAGCGGTTATTTTTGACCCGGCTTATATGTCAAAGGAATTCACCCAAAATCTTGGATGGGGAGAAGTGGGACACGCGGAAGAAATTGAAACTTCGCATTTGTGGTATAAATACCCGGAACTGGTAAAGATGGACAAAGCGCAGGACAATCCCCATAATCACCGCCGGATATATCACGTTGACCCTAAGTATGCCGGTGATACGCTGAGCTATGTTCCCAGTAGTCCGTCAGAGATGGAATTATTGGCAGAAAAATCCGGCGGAACCGCCGGCGAGCCGAGCAAGGCATCCCGCGAAGGCGGTAAAAAATATCACGAGCATCTGGTGCAAAGAATGGTGGAAGTGATTACCATGCTGCAGGAGCAAGGACAGAAATAATTTGTTCAGGCAGTAACTATTTATCTTCCATCCTCTGCAGAAAATGCGTATCAATCTCACCGGCA
>JAIVWA010000436.1:0-4480 GCA_049190255.1 Gammaproteobacteria bacterium
CTCGTGCTCGAAATCAGAATTATATAGGGGCCGAGGGACGACGAGAGAGAAGAACGACGACGGAGGAGGAGGCAGCTAAAGAACCAAGGCGACTCATCTGACTTCTGTCATCTGACCTCTGTCTTCTGACCTCTGTCTTCTGTACTCAGAAACCATATACCCGTAAATTCAGATAAAATTTAGAGACCGGATGTCAGCGAAAAGTTATTATAAACGGATGGCTGCGGCCCTGGTGATGGTGACCGCAGTGACCGGTTGTGCCTTTTCAACCCCGGAAAAACCTCGTATCGCCTGGGTGGTTGCCGACGAGAATCGGATTGCGGTCACCTCTGAGATCTTCGCCTCCACCAGGCCCATCGGCGTGAAGTATACGGACTTGTGGCAGACAGAGGAATACAGACTGTTCAGAGCCGGCGGCAGGCAGTTGGAAATGATCTACGCGCAGGCCGACAGGGCATTTAGCGTGGCTCTCGATTATCAAATGCCCATTGAGGCAATGGTTGCGACGTGGAACCTGAATTCCCGACAAAACCTTGTCTGGGGACCCCTCGAACGTATTGACAGCCGATTCGGCACCTGGTTTTACCGAACCTATGAGCATAGCAAACTTCAGCGGCCTTGCGTCGGGTTCCTGGTGGAGTGGGACCAGATCTATGAAGATCGCCAGGGGCGACCCGGCAAGGTTGTGTTCGGCTACTTTTGCGGCGCCGAGGGAGAGACTCTGGAGGATGAAACGGTTCGCGCCCTGATCCTGGGAATTAGAATCAGGATACCGGAGGAACTACCCAAGGAGAGGGACACCGCTCATGATACCTCCGATGACAAGGAAGCTCGCCTCTTTGTCGATGGCGGGTTGAAAAGCCCGACAGCCGGCGCCACTGCCGGAGAGTATGGTCCTTCGATTGACAGCGGGAATCCTCGCTTTCCCTTCATGTTTGCTCGTTATTACAGCGATAGCGGGAGTGGGGGAATCCCTTAGGACCTTTTCTTTTGCAGGTTTAATTTTTCGATCTTTTATCTTGTTAGATACAATTGAGCATCGATTTATTCCATTTTTTAGATCGAATGGACTGGGCCGCCGGGTTGTAAATGGATTGCCGCCATTTCCATCCCGGCAGATTTTACAGTTGCCGGTTCTGTGGGCGGTACAGATTGGAGCAGTTCGCACACTCCCGGTGAATTTCCCGGAGAGTATACAGATATTGGGGTTTTTTTCTATTGACATACAATATGTTGTATGTAATATTTAAACAGTTTTAATTAATGGGGTGAATGATAAGTGCAGCGTGTTCTACCGGCACCGATTTTCCCGTAAAACGAACGAGATTAAATCCGAATCAAATAGCAATCAAATTGCCTGCAACAGGGGATTTTGGTTCATCGGTGCCCTTTTCATCTGAGTCACATTCCTTGGTTGAAAATTCTTAAAAATGTTGTATTTTGCTCATTGCCGAACTGTTTTTTCGTTTTGCTGCAATGCCGCCTAAAAACGGTTGGCCTGGGTTCTGAAATTATTCCCTCCGGCGGGAATATAATTGATATACGGATCTATAACCGAAAAGAAGGCTGATCCACCGGGTGGTTTTCATTTTTAATTAATTTCGATCGCAAGACTCAAGGACTTTAGCCAACCTTGGATCTACCTTTTTATAGGTTATAGCCAACTTAATTTATTTAGACTGTTCGAACAGGAGATTTTAAATGGGGCAGCAAGGAACGTTTTTAGTTACGAAAGAAGGACGTCTTGATTTAGGCACTCACATGTGGGACGATCAGGTGTTTAGCGATATCCTCATCAGGGACAATCCGATTGATTCGGAAAAGGCCATGGGCATCAGCCGCTCGGTGCGGGAAGAAATTCTGCGGATGGAGTTTCAAACCATCACCATGTCCTTTATCGAGAAAATGATCGAAGCCAAATTGCTGGAGTACGGTTTGACCAAGCTTTCTCCAATCCGGCTGGACCAGTCTATATTTGTTAAAAACCGGGTGAATCTCTCCGACAATGCCCGAAGGGTTTTGCGAAGGAGATACCTTAAAAAGGACAGCCACGGTAAAATCACCGAAACCCCGGAGCAAATGTTCCGACGGGTGGCCCGCCATATCGCCAAAGCCGAAAAAAAATACGGTGGCGACGAAAAGCGCATCAAAGAAATTCAAGAGATCTTTTACAAGATCATGACCGAGTTTAAATTTTTGCCCAACTCCCCGACTCTGATGAATGCCGGACGCAGACTGGGCCAGCTGGCGGCCTGTTTCGTTTTGCCGGTTGAAGACAGCATGGATGCAATTTTTAGTACCCTGAAAAATGCCGCCCTGATTCACAAATCCGGCGGCGGCACCGGCTTTTCTTTCTCCCGCCTGCGACCTAAAAACAGCATGGTGGGCACCACCGGTGGGGTGGCCTCGGGTCCGGTTTCGTTTATGAAAATATTCAACACCGCCACCGAACAGGTTAAACAGGGCGGCACTCGCCGGGGAGCCAACATGGCCATTTTAAAGGTGGATCACCCGGATATTATGGAATTCATCCACAGCAAAACGAAAAACCAGGATCTGAACAACTTCAATATTTCGGTCGGTGTAACCGATGATTTCATGAAAGCAGCGGCCAAAAATGAGGAATATGATCTGGTTGAACCCCGGGATCATACCCTGATCGAAAAATTGAATGCCTCACAGGTCTACCAGACATTGGTGGAGCAGGCCTGGAAAAACGGAGATCCCGGCATCATCTTCCTGGATCGTATCAATCGTGATAACCCGACCCCCAAACTCGGTGAGATCGAAAGCACCAATCCCTGTGGTGAGCAGCCATTGCTGCCCCTGGAAGCCTGTAATCTGGGATCCATCAATCTGGCCAAATTTGTAACTAAAAACGGAGAAGGCCCGCAAATTGATTACGAAGGCTTAAAAGACATCGTCACCCTGTCGGTTCGTTTTCTTGACAATACGATTGATATGTCCAAATACCCTTTACCTGAAATCACTGCCATGGTGCACGGCAACCGTAAAATCGGGCTGGGGATTATGGGTTTTGCCGACTTGTTGTATCAGCTGGGCATTCCGTATAACTCTGATGCGGCGCTTGAAACCGCCGAAACCGTCATGGGCTTTGTGCAGGAAGCGGCCCATGAAGCTTCCAGTGATCTGGCCGAGGAAAGAGGGGTATTTGAAAACTACGGTCAAAGCATCTATAAGGACACGGGTATCAAGTATCGCAATGCAACGACCACGACCATTGCCCCCACCGGCACACTGAGCATTCTGGCCGGATGTTCCAGTGGCATTGAACCGTTGTTCGCACTGAGTTTCGTACGAAATGTCATGGATAACGACAAACTGCTGGAAGTAAATCCTTATTTTGAAATGGTGGCCAGAGAAAGAGGTTTTTACAGCAAGGAATTAATGGATGACATTGCCAAAAAAGGCAGTATTCGTGATATGACCGAATTACCCGAAGACGTGCGCGGGGTGTTCGCCACCGCCCATGACGTGTCACCCGAATGGCATATCCGTATGCAGGCTGCTTTTCAGAAGTACACGGACAATGCCGTATCCAAAACGGTCAACCTGCCCCACGACGCCACCGTGGAAGATGTCAAAAAAGTATATGGCCTGGCCTATGAATTGGGCTGCAAAGGGGTGACCATCTATCGCGACGGCAGCAAGGAAAACCAGGTCCTTTCGTTCGCTCAAAAGGAGGACAAACAAGACGGATTCATGTCGGCTGTCAAAGAGCGGCCGGAGACCCTGTACGGCTATACCACCAAAATCAAAACCGGTTACGGCTACCTTTACGTGACCGTCACCGAATATGACGGACAGCCGTTTGAAGTTTTCGCCACCATCGGCAAATCGGGACGCTCCACCACCGCCAAGACCGAGGCCATCGGCCGCCTGGTATCCCTGGCCCTGCGATCCGGTGTTAAGGTAGATAAAATTATCGACCAGCTGAAAGGTATCGGCGGCGAGTACCCTATATTTGCGGACGGCGGCCTGGTGTTGTCCATTCCGGATGCCATTTCACGGGTGCTGGAAAAAGCTTACATGACCGGCGAAAAGGCCCAAAAGAATCACAAGACCGAGTACAGCCTGATGGGCGAAAAATGCCCGGAATGCGGGCAGACCGTCAGTTTTGAAGAGGGCTGTATGATGTGTCATTTTTGCGGCTTCAACAAATGCGGCTAAAACTGGCTTCAGAAGGTTCATCTTTTGCCCGCTGGCTGCGTTACGATTCGATTCCAAATGCTCACGTACAAAAGTACGCTCCGCTTTTGAATCGAATCGTGCCTTGCCATCGAACAAAATCTAAAACTTCTGAAGCCAGTTTACCTAATTAAATTCCTTCCTCATTCATGAATTGAAAATTCGGGTAATTTCCTGTTGCGGCTTGTTGAACACCTTAATATACCAAATAAAGATGTGAAATCCCGCCATTTGGCGGGGCTCATCAAAAAAATTGCTCATTTCTGAACGG
>JAIVWA010000437.1:0-4477 GCA_049190255.1 Gammaproteobacteria bacterium
CACTGCCAATTTTACACACCGATGCGCAAATTCTTTTGTTCTCCTTTTAAGCTCCTCACTTTTCATTCATATCTTGTCGTCGATAATTGGCTACTCATAAAAACGGTCAATAATAAAGACAAAATTCCGCCAATATTCAATCGTCAATCGTCAATCCATTGGTCAATCGTCAATCTTAAATCGATAAAATTCCGCCAATATTCAATCATCAATCGTCAATAGTCAATCCCACGGTCAGTCCGCAACTTTCCGGATTTGAAGATCGGTCTTAATATTGGCCTGGCGTCCGTCTTCATATTTAATGGTCGTATCGATATGGACGGTATCATTGTCTGAATAGAGCGCGCTCACAATATCCTCATAACGTTTTTCGACAAAAGCACGGCGCAGTTTACGCGTGCGGGTCAGCTCATCATCGTCCGGATCCAGTTCCTTGTATAGATTGGTAAATTTCACCACTTTGGCCACATCCGGCAGGTCTTTGTTGGCCTGGCGGATCAGCTTCTCCACCAGGCCATAAATTTCGGGCATTTGTGAAAGTTCCTGGTAACTCGTGTAGTTGAGCTTATTTTCATCGGCCCATTTGCCCACCACCGCGTAGTCGATGCATAACACGGCGGTGATGTAGTCCTTTTTATCACCGATCACCCAGGAGTCTTTTATGTATGGACTGAACTTCAAGCGGGTTTCCAGGTACTGGGGGGCAAAGGGTTTGCCGTCTTTCAGCGTAAAGACGTCCTTGGTGCGGTCGAAAACCACCAGGTGACCGTCATCATCAATAAAACCCCTGTCGCCCGAATACAGCCAGCCATCCTGCAAGGTCTTTTCCGTGGCTTCCGGGTTTTTATAATATCCTAGAAAAACAGAAGAGCTGCGGGTGAGGATCTCGCCGTCATCGGCAATTTTCACCTCTGTTCCGGGAATGGGATGTCCGACGGTATCAAATTTGATGTCGCCGCTGCGGTGGACCACCGAGATTCCGGCCACTTCCGTCTGACCGTAAATCTGCTTTAAATTGACGCCCAGGGCGTGAAAGAAGCGAAAATGATCCGGCCCCATGGCCGCCCCGCCGGTATAGGCGTTGCGTACTTGGGATAAGCCGAGATGATCCTTGAGTTTTTTCTGGATAGTGATCGACGCCAGCCACTCAAGAAGCCTCCAATACAAAGGCACCGGTTTTTTATCGAATTTCAGATTGGCGACTTTATACCCCACAGAGGTTGAAAACTCATACAGCTTGCGTTTAATCCAGGTGGCATCCAGGTACTTGACCTGCACCGTTCGGGTCATCTGTTCGTACATCCTGGGTGGTGCAAACATCACATGAGGTCCGATTTCCCGGATGTTTTCCTGGGCGGTATCGGGTTCCTCGGGAAAGTTGAGGGTGTATCCAATCTGCAGACCGCAGGAAATCGACATCATCTGCTCCCCGATCCAGGCAAACGGCAAATAGGACACATAGTCATCCGTATCCCGGCAGGGATCCACCTCCATCAGGTGCTGGCCCATGGTCAGCATGTTATTATGAGACAACAGGGCTCCCTTGGGCAAAGCCGTTGTCCCCGAGGTGTAAAAGAGCAAGGCCACTTCTTCGCCGTGGCCCTTATTAATCATTTCTTCAAATAAATCCGGCTTTTCTTTTTCGAGCTGCCGTCCCAACTGTTGAACCTCTTCGAGGCTGATTAAATAATCCTCATCATAGTTGCGCATGCCTTTGGGATCGTCCCAGATGATCTTTTGCAATTTGGGGCATTCGTTGAAAATGGAAATGGCCTTGTCGACTTCCTCCTGGCCTTCACCGAATAAAAAGCGGGTATCCGAATGGTCGATAATGTATCTGACTTCATCAATCAGGCAGTCTTGAAACAGCCACACCCCAGTCCCCCTGGCGCACAGGGTGGCCATCTCCGCCCACAGCCCTTCAGGCCGGTTGTCGCCGATCATGGAAACTTTGTCGCCGTCTTCCAGGCCCAGACTGATGAGCCCCAAAGTGATGTATTTTACATTATCCAGATAATCCTGCCAGGTAATCGGACGCCAGATACCGAACTCTTTCTCCCGCATGGCAACACGATCTTTGCCAAATTTTGTTGCCTGTTGATAAAACAGCTTGGGAATGGTCAGTTCCGGTGTAATCTCAATTTTGTTGGAATATCGTTTATTTTCGTGTTGCATATAGATCCTCGTCCCCCAGATACGCTTTGACCACTTCAGGGTTTTTCTGGACTTCCTCAGGTGTGCCATCCATAATCATATAGCCGAAATTGAGCACAAACACGCGATCGGATAGATCCATCACCACGCCCATGTCATGTTCCACCAGAATGCAGGTAACCTTCCAGCGTTTTTCTTCATTGATATCCAGAATAAAGCGGGCCATGTCCTCCACTTCCTCCAGATTTAGGCCGGCCAGCGGTTCATCGAGAATCAAAAGTTCCGGTTCCAGCGCCAGGGCCCGGCCCAACTCGACTCTTTTCTGAAGGCCGTAAGGAAGCATTCCCGTGGGTTTGCTCCGCATGTGTTGAATTTCCAGCAGGTCAATGATCTCCTCCTCGATGAATCTGCGGTGCTCAACTTCTTCTTTGGCGGTTTTCCCAATGTAAAACGCGCCGCTGGTAATACCGGATTTCATATGGATATGCCGGCCCAGCCGAATGTTGTCCAGGACTGTCATGCCGCCGAAGACTTCGACCTTTTGAAAGGTCCTGGATATACCCAGTTTGGCGCGCGCGTAAGGCTTGATGTGGTTGATTCGCTGTCCTTTATAAATGACATTGCCCTTCTGAGGGCGGTAAAGACCGTTGATACAATTCATCATCACGGTTTTACCGGCCCCGTTGGGTCCGATGATTGAATGGATCTCACCTTTTCGGACTTTCAGGCTGATACCGGCCAGGGCGTTGACTTTTCCAAAGGACATGTGAATGTCATCCAGTTCCAGCAGGACATCACCTTCATTCTTATTATTTGATTCGACCAATCTTTCGGCCTCCCTTCATTATGAACCCTATTCATTTGGTAAAAGGATAGCTATAAGATATAGATCCTTTAGTCAAGAAGATATACATACCGGATGCACGAAAATTGTCAAGTTGATAAATTAGTGGGTAAATAGTAGGTATTAACCACTACATATCGTTGGTTAAAAGATGGGACCTGAGGTTAATTTTTTTGTTTTTCAAACCGAGCTTGCGGCGGATGTTGTACCGGTGAAACATGATGGTGTTTTTGGATAAACACATGATATCAGCTATTTCCTTGTTGGTTTGGCCTTCCTTGACCAGGTTGGCCACCCGGATCTCCATGGGGGTAAGGTTAATAAATTTTGAAGACAGCTTGCTGATAAACGGTGATATCATGTTGCTTAAATTCGAATCCAGGATGTTGATCAGCATTTTTTGATTTGTATTTAAACGGCTTTTTTTCAATCTTTCAAGGTATGGTGAAATTAATTCCTTTACATTGGACAAAACGTTTTCACCGAGTTCTTTCTTGTCATCCTCTCTTTGTTTCAGCAGCACTTTCAGAGCGGTATTCACCTCCTCCAAGTGATGAGACTGGGCTTTGAGTTCAACCTCTTGTTTCCGCAAGGTTTCTTCGGCTCTTTTGCGTTCCTCAACCTCCTGCTCAAGCTGGGCGTTAATTTTGGCCAGCTCTGCGGTGCGCTCCCCAACCAGTTCTTCGAGATGATCATGGTATTTTCGCAACTCGATCTCAGCTTTTTTCTGGGCACTGATATCCCGCAAAGTAACGATATTGCCGACGGGCTCACCGTTGCGGTTTAAATAGAGGGTGGAGCTTATCTGTACATCCAGCACCCGTCCGTCCTTGGTCAGACGTTTGGTTTCAAAAAGCTGTATTTTCTTTCCGCTCAGCATATTTTCGATGGCTTTTTTGGTCTCGGGCCAGTTTTCTTCTGGAACAAAATCGACCTGTTTGCCGAGCAATTCGTTGCTCGTAAAGCCAAAGGTCTGCTCAAAGGCGGGATTGACATAAGTGGCCATACCCTCGATATTGTAAACCACATTGGGGTCCGGCGATGACTCCAGCAGGAGACGATAGCGCTGTTCGCTTTGCCTTAAGACGGCCTCGGTGCGTTTTCTTTCGGCCAGCTCCCGCCGTACATCCGCATATAGTTTGGCCTTGTCGAGGGCAACCAGGGCCAGACCGGCAAAACGATCTAAAATGGCAATATCCTCCGGTTTAAACCGCCGGCCCGGTTTGACGCTGGCAAGGCCGATGACGCCATGAAACCGGTTGCGGTCCTTTAGCGGAATTCCCACAATCGAATGAAGATCATCCAGGGATTTATCGCTGATGCGCCCTTCCCAGGACCGATAGTCGGCCACCACCACGGGCTGCCCGGATTCCCAGACCTTGCCGCCCAGCCCCACGCCTTTTTTTACCCGTCGACCCAGTTGGCTCTTAAAAAACCCCATTCCCACCTGCATTTGAATTTCGTCTTCGCCGGGTTCAT
>JAIVWA010000438.1:0-4469 GCA_049190255.1 Gammaproteobacteria bacterium
TATGACCCATGCTCTCTGCTCTATCATTCCGCATTCCGCATTCCCACTTCCCAATTCAGGTCTCTGCCATCTGTTCTCTGGCACCTGAAACCTGAAACCTGACACCTGAAACCTTCATTGCCCTACTGAACACACCGCCGCCATGATCTGCTGATCCCGGAAATGGAGCATATCGATGGCCTTTTTGGGGCAGCTGGAGGCACACAGGCCGCAGCCTTTGCACGAAGCCGCAATGTTTTTGGCCCGGTATCCTTTGCCCTCGATCTCTTCAAGCTCTATGGCCCCGAAGGGACAAACTTCGACACATAAACCGCAGCCGATGCATTGATCGGCATCGACCTTTGAAACCAGGGGCGAAACCGCAATGGAGGACTTGGCCAGAACGGTGGCGGCGCGACCCGCGGCCGCCATGGCCTGGGCAATGGTTTCATCAATGGGTTTGGGATAATGGGCCAAACCGCAGACAAACAGGCCGTCGGAGGCAAAATCCACCGGCCGCAACTTGGCGTGGGCTTCCATAAAAAAATTATCCGAGTTAAGCGGAAGCTTGTAAAATGCCGCCAGCCGGCTGTTTTCCGCCGGTACGATGGCGGTGGCCAGGTTTATCAAATCCGCTTTGATTAAGACCTTCTTTTGCAGAATCGGATCGAACACCCGCACCTCGAGTCCGTCGTCGCCCTCAGACACCGTCGGTTTATCATCTGTGCTGTAACGGATGAAAATAACGCCTTTGGCCCTGGCTTCCTTGTAAAGGACCTCCCGTTCTCCGAACGTACGGATATCGCGGTATAAAATATATACGTTGGTCCCGGGGTGCTGGTCCTTGATGGCAATGGCCTGGGATACGGAGGTCGTGCAGCAAATCCGGGAGCAGTAAGGTCGATTTTCATCCCGCGATCCCACGCACTGGATGAACACGACACTGTCGGCATCCGCCAGCATTTCGGGATGCTGTTCGATATCATGCCAACGCATCACCTTTGGATTTTTGCCGTAAAGGTATTCATCCGTGTCGGAGGCCTCGCCCCCCGTTGCAATCACGGTCGCACCGTGCCGGACCACGCGAACGACATTGCCGCTGGAAACCTGGGTTTCAAAGTTGCCGACAAATCCCGCCGCCTGGGTGACCTCGGCGTTGACCAGTACTTCAACATCCGGATGCTTTTCCACCCGGGCCGACAGATCGTCTAAAAACGACCCCACATCCTCACCCTGCCAGGTCGTGGCAATATCCCTGGCAACTCCCCCCAGCTCGGAAGAGCGCTCGACAATAACCGCCGCAAAACCCTGGTCAGCCAGGCTCAAGGCGGCCGTCATGCCGGCAATGCCGCCGCCAATGACCAGAGCGCTCTTGTTAACTTCAACCGCAAGGTCCGGAATCGGTTCCAGCAGCGCCGCCCGTGAAACAGCCATCCGCACCAGATCTTTGGATTTTAAAGTGGCGGCCGGCTTGTCATCGGAATGCACCCAGGTGCACTGGTTGCGGATATTGGCCATGTCAAACAGGTAGGCGTTCACGCCGGCATTGCGAAGGGTTTCCTGAAACAACGGCTCATGGGTTCTGGGGGTGCAGGCGGCTACGACAACCCGGTTCAGCTTTTTTTCACGGATAATCTCCACCAGCTTGTCCTGGGTATCCTGGCTGCAGGAAAATAGATTTTCTTCAGCATAGACCACATGGGGCAGGCTTTTGGCATATTCGGTAATCGCCGGAACATCGGCAATGCCGCCGATATTGATCCCGCAGTTGCAGACAAAAACACCGATGCGCGGCGGCTCTTCGGTGATGTCTTTTTCCGCGGGAAACTGCTTGTCTTTGACCAGCGTTCCCCGGGCGGACGACAGCGTGATGCCGGCCCTGCAGGCGGCCGCACTGGCCTCCATCACCGATTGGGGAATGTCCTTGCACCCCTGGATAACCCCGGCCACGTAAATACCGGGCCGAGATGTGTCCACCGGGCGGACATCAGCGGTGCGCACGAAATTATACTGGTTGAGTTCAACACCCAGTTTCTGCGCCACCTCCACCGCGGAATCCGCGGGCTCCATTCCCACCGACAGCACCACCATATCATAATCTTCGATTATCCGCTCACCGGCATCCGTGACGTATTCCAGGGCCAGGGTGCCGCTTTCATCAATCTGGTTGATGGTGTGGACCTTGGAACGAATGAAGCGGATACCGTCGGCCTTGGCCCGGTCATAATACCTTTCAAAATCCTTGCCGTGGGTTCGCATGTCCATATAGAATATGGTCCCCTGAAAATCAGCCCCCAGGTGTTCCCGGGCGATGATCGATTCTTTTAGGGCGTACATGCAGCAAACCGATGAGCAGTACTCATTGTCGCATTTATTGAGGTCCCGGGAACCGACGCATTGCAGCCACGCGATTTTGGCCGGTTCTTTGTGGTCGGAAGGCCGCAGCACGTGCCCGGCCGTGGGGCCACCGGCGGAAAGGATGCGCTCAAATTCCATACTGGTGACCACATTGGGAAATTTGGCGTGCTGGTAGTTGTCAAAAGCGGAAGGATCAAAGGTTTGAAAACCCGCCGTAACGATGATGGCGCCCACGTTGAGGGAAACAATCTCTTCGGTGTCATCGAAGTTGATGGCGTCGGCGGGGCAAAACTTTTCACAGGCCCGGCATTTGCCCTTTTTAAAATATATGCACCTGTCGGCGTCGATCACATATTTGAGCGGCACCGCCTGGGCATAGGGGACGTAAACGGCCTTGCGTTTGACGATCCCCTCGTTGAACTCATCGGCTGTTTTGGCCGGACATTTTTCAGAGCAGATGCCGCAGGCAATGCACTTGTCCATGTCCACATAGCGGGGGGATTTTTTTATGGTAACGCTAAAGTTTCCTTCTTCTCCTTCAATGGCGGTTAGTTTTGAAAGCGTAAGCAGTTCTATGTTCAAGTGCCGGCCGACCTCGACCAGTTTGGGTGAAATAATTCACATGGAACAGTCGTTGGTGGGAAAAGTCTTGTCCAGTTGGGCCATGGCACCGCCGATGGCCGCTGACTCTTCGATCAGATATACGAAGTAACCGGATTCAGCCAAATCGAGTGCGGCCTGCATCCCGCTGATACCGCCCCCGATGACCATAACCGACCCGACTGTATTGTCTTTGCTCATGGTATTCATCCTGTGTGCTCAAGGGTTATTTTCCGGCTGCTGCCGGATTGTCTCGTTTTTGGTTTCGGTCCGAAATATCGCAGCGGATATGGCATCTGTCTAAAGTGCCGAATTTACGCCGAGCACTCTTTGGCAGTCACCCATTTTTCAGGGTGGTTTTGCTCCCCTGCAAACCGGATCTTGGAGCTATACAAAAGGGGATAATTATCATAGCATTGCAAATAATGTCAAGGAAAACCGAGCCTTATTATCTGAACCCAATTCAAAGAGTACCCGGTATTTAAATGACTGCAGCCCATTCGGATTACCATTTTAATCTATATAAAACTAGTCATTAAAAAAAACTGTTGAAATCACGGCGCTAAGCGTCTATATAGTCAACGCACCCGAATTCCAGAACGGGTATCAAAATTCCAAAGTGGAGGTAGAATATGCAGCTAAAACGCAGATTCGAGGCCGGGGAATTTGCCGTCCTTGCGGAAATGGAGCCGCCCAAGGGAGTCGATACCTCCCAGATGGTGGCCAATGCCAAGAGGGTCAAAGACCGCGTGGATGCCTTTGTGGTGCCCGAAATGAGCAATGCCGTCATGCGCATGAGTTCCCTGGGCGCCGCCATGATTTTACAGGTCCAGGGGATGGAAACAGTGCTCCAGGTGTGCTGTCGCGACCGCAACCGGATCGCTTTGCAGGCCGACCTGCTGGCGGCTGCCGGCTGCGGAATCGGCAATGTAATGGCGGTCACCGGAAAAGATCCCAGTTACGGAGATCACCACCAGGCCCGGTCGGTATATGATATCGATATTTTCGAATTGCTGCAGACCGTTGGCGACCTGCAAAACGGCCGGGATATGGCCGGCATCGAACTTTCCGGTTCACCCGAATTCACGGTGGGTGCCACAGTCAATGCCGCTGCCAGAGACAAATCTCCCGAGCTGGAACTCGAAGAAATGAATCGCAAGATTGCAGCCGGGACCCGGTTTTTTATCACCCCGCCCCTGTTCGACATCGCGGACATAGCGCCTTTTATGAAACGGATCGACCGGCAAAAAGCCGTCATCATCCCAACGGTGCTGCTGCTCAAATCTATGGGAATGGCCCGCTACATCGCACGCAACATGGAAGATGTGCATATCCCCGATGAGCTGATTCAACGCATCCGCAAGGCCCCGGACAAGGTGCGCGAATGCATTCGGATTGCCGCGGAACTGGTAACAGCTTTAAAACGGGAAGGGTTCGCTGGTGTTCTGCTGGCCACCCTCGGCTGGGAGCACAAGCTTCCTGAAATTTTAGATTTAACCTAATTAATCCGCCCTGAAAAATAGCATATTCAG
>JAIVWA010000439.1:0-4452 GCA_049190255.1 Gammaproteobacteria bacterium
TAAATATGGATGTATCCCATATTTGCAAAATAATTGGACACTTCATGTTTCAACAATCGTCACATTCTGAAATTATGCTTTTTTATTGAGTTGGAGCTCCGCATCGGATTTTCGAATGTATTGCGGAACCAACAAGGCGACATCATCTGTTTTCTGATGCCTAAATCGGGCAAGGCTTAATCCTGCCACAGTTGAGGCCTGAATGCTATGTTGATTCCAACCGGCAAAATGGGCCGACTCTCCCAGCTCATCTAATATCTTCTGTTTATACAAAAGGGCGCCGTTGCCGACAAATAAGCAGGGTTCGTGAATATCTCCGAGTACCCTGTCCGGGGGGGCAACTTGCTCGATGCCTTCCTTTTTTAATTCATCGCCGCTAAAACGATAACGGCAATAATAAACCTCATGTTTACGCGCATCCAATAACGAACAAATCGGATAGGGGCTGGGGGCACACTGCCAGGCAATCGCATCAAGACTTGAAACACCCACCACCGGCTTATTCAGCGACCAGGCCAGTCCCTTGATTGTGCTGATCCCAATTCTTAAACCGGTAAAAGATCCCGGCCCGATAGTTACCGCAAATCCATCCATCTCCGCAATTTTTAGTTTGGACATACCACACACTGTGTGAATCATGTCCATGAGATGCTTTGAATGGGTCTGGTTGGTAACCGTGCTTAATTCAGCCCTTAGCAACCCATCAGCCACAATAGCTGCGCTGCAGCTCATAGTGGCCGTATCCACTGCCAGGATTTTCATGTTTTTTTGGTTAGGATCGTTTAGTTCGTTAGTTGGTTAGGATCGTTTTGTTCGTTTGGAATGTCTACTTATTTTCGCTCGCATTAGTAAGCAGTGCATGATCCAGCACCTGTTCCATGCTGTTTACGGGGATGAATTCGATTTTGCGCCTTATATTTTTGGGGATCTCTGCCAGATCTTTTCTATTCTTTTGGGGGAAAATTACTTTTCGGATCCCCCCCCGCAAGGCACCCAGCGCTTTTTCCTTCAGACCACCGATCGGCAGGACCCTGCCTCGAAGGGTGACTTCACCGGTCATGGCAACATCATTGCGTACGGATTTGTTGGACAAAGCGGAAATCAATGCCGTGGCCATGGCAATACCTGCTGAGGGTCCGTCTTTGGGAATCGCACCGGCCGGCACATGAATATGGATATCCAGATTCTCGAAGTCTTTCTTTTTCACTCCAAATGAGGCAATATTGGCCCGGGTGTAAGTTACTGCCGCCCGGGCGGATTCCTGCATGACATCTCCGATTTGCCCGGTGACGATTAACTCCCCCTTTCCGCCAATCAAAGACGCCTCGACATAAAGGACTTCACCGCCAACCTGGGTCCAGGCCAGGCCGGTTGCCAGACCCACCTGGCTTTGCTCTTGATCCATTTCCGCAATGAATTTGGCAACCCCTAAAAATTTATGCAAATTACCTTTGGTGACCTGGAATTTCTTCTGCCTATTCTCAGCAATCTGGCGGGCGGCTTTACGACAAATAGTGCCGATCTCTCGCTCAAGGTTTCTCACACCCGCTTCAGCGGTATATTCGGATACAATCTGACCCATAGCACCGGGACTAACGCTTAATGTTCTTGATTTTAATCCGTTTTCTTTGACCTGACGAGAAATTAGGTGCTTAAAAGCAATGGCTATTTTTTCTTCCTCGGTGTATCCGGCAATGTTGATAACTTCCATGCGGTCCAGCAGGGCCGAAGGTATGGTATCGGTTGTGTTGGCGGTAAGGATGAACATCACCTTCGACAGGTCAAAGGGCAAATTTAGAAAATGATCGCTAAAACCTGAATTCTGTTCCGGATCCAGTGCTTCCAACAAAGCGGATGAGGGATCGCCTCGAAAATCAGCCCCCAGTTTGTCTATTTCGTCCATCATGAAAACCGGGTTGTTGGTGTGACATTGCTTCAGGCCCTGTAAAATGCGGCCGGGCAGTGCACCGATATACGTGCGGCGATGGCCTCTAATTTCAGCCTCATCTCGGATACCACCCAGAGAAATGCGAACAAATTTTCGCTTCAGAGCCTTGGCAATCGCCTGTCCCAATGATGTTTTGCCGACTCCCGGCGGCCCCACGAAACATAGAATGGGACCTTTAATTTTTCGATTCAGCTTGCGAACACTCAAATACTCCAATATCCGGTTTTTGACGTTCTCGAGGCCGTAGTGATCCCTGTCCAGTATCACTTGGGCCCTTTTGATATCGATCACATCTTTAGACGACCTGCTCCAGGGCATGTCGACAAGCCAGTCCAGATAGGTTCGCACAACCGTTGATTCCGCCGAATCAGGATGCATTTGCTCCAGGCGCTTAAGCTGTTTGTTGGCCTCTTTGTCGGCTTCCTTCGACATCCGGGCCCGCTTAATCTTCTTTTTATATTCATCTATTTCCAGCAGGCTTTCATCTGATTCTCCAAGTTCCCTGTTAATCGCCCGCACCTGTTCACGCAAAAAATAGTCTCGCTGGCTCCGGGATATTTCTTCTTTGACATCGGATTGGATTTTGGCCTGCATGGTTGATAGCTGGACTTCTCTGGAAAGCAGGTGGTTCACCTTCTTCAGGCGCTCCATAGGATCGGTAACCTCAAGAAGTTGCTGGCTATCTTCGATGTTCAGACTCAGATTCGAGGCCACAAGATCAGCCAGCTTACCCGGTTCTTCAACACTTTTCAAAATAGTGATGACATCCCCGCTCATCTCGCCCCGCAGGATCAGAATCTTTTCACAATGCTCTCTGACATTGCGCATCAACGCTTCTATTTCCAGGCTGATTTTATCAACCGCTGGTTCTTGAAGCATTTCCACCTTAACGCGATACAGCGATCGTCTTCGGGTATAATTAACGATCTTGGCTTTGGCGAATCCCTGTACCAGTACCTTAACGCTGCCGTCTGGAAGTTTCAGCATCCGCAGCACCCGGCTGACAGTGCCGGTGGTAAAAATCTCATCCGTGTCCGGGTTTTCGATCGCCGGATCCATCTGGGTCGCAAGAAACAGATAGCCTCCTTTGGCCACAGCCTCCCGCACCGCACGCACCGATTTTTCCCGGCCCACGAAAAGCGGTAAAACCATGTCCGTGAATACGACGACATCACGCACCGGCATTAGCGGAAGTATTCCGGGTATTTCAGCATCCACGTCTTCGTCTTCAATGATGCTGATCAGGTCATCTTGATCGGCTTCGGCCATCTTTGCTCCTAAAATCTATATCTCGTATTTTTACAACCCAACCCGGACAAGCCGGGATTGAAGATTGATGATTGATGATTTAATGCACTAACACTGTATTATGGAATCTCCACAAACAGAGGCGTTTTTCGGACGCTCCGGGGTTCAGCCTGACACCTGAAACCTACTTGAGCCTGACACCCGACACCTGAAACCTTTAGTTTCTGACAACATGTTGTCAGAAACAAGGCGCTAAGCGCCTAATCAGGGTAATTCCTATAATAATACATATATATATTTTTACAATATCCCTTTGTTTTTTTTGGTGAAACATGCCAGAATAAAAGGATAATCAGACCAAACGCAAAGGATTGTACATGCTGCTACCTTACCTGATCGAAATTTTTATTTTCCTGATGGGTCTTTGCATTGGCAGTTTTTTAAATGTATGTATCTATCGGCTGCCGGAATCAAAATCTATCGTTCATCCCCGTTCCATGTGCCCCAATTGCGATACCCTTATCCCCTTTTATGACAATATCCCTCTTTTCAGCTATCTGTGGCTGAAGGGACAATGCCGCCGTTGCAAAGTCAAAATTTCCATGCGATATCCAATGGTTGAGCTATTGGGTGGCCTCGTTGCGCTGGGAACCTATCTAAGATTTGGCTTGACCATCGAAACGTTAATTTATTATGTATTTATCGCCGCCCTGCTGGTGGTAACCTTCATTGATCTGGATCACCGAATCATACCGGATGTCATCACCCTTCCCGGCATACCCATCTGCTTTGCGGCCAGCTTTGCCCTGCCGGACATAACCTACAAAGATGCGCTGCTTGGCATCCTTGTCGGCGGTGGAAGTTTGTTTCTCGTAGCCTGGGTCTATACCATTCTAACCAAAAAAGAAGGCATGGGTGGCGGCGACATCAAATTGCTGGCGATGATGGGGGCCATTGTGGGTTGGCAGGGTGTCCTGTTTACGATTTTTGTTGCCTCGCTGGTGGGTACCCTGGCCGGTTTTGCAGTCATGCTGCAATCCCGCAAAGGGATGAAACTGGCCGTGCCTTTCGGCCCGTTTCTTTCAATCGGCAGCATTACCTATATTTTTTTCGGAACAGAACTGGTCACCTGGTATTTGAACTTGCTAAGATAACGAAACCCAAGCCGGACAAGCCGGAATTGAAGATTGAAGATTTGTGGAAGTCGCTTCGCTCCGTCATTTTTTTGATAGGTCTTTTTAAAATTGATCCGCCGC
>JAIVWA010000440.1:0-4446 GCA_049190255.1 Gammaproteobacteria bacterium
TCTTTTCTATTAAAATCGATCGTTCGACCCAGTCGTTAGACCCTGTCGTTAGACCCTGAGGCTCTCGAAGGGAGGCTCTCGAAGGGTTGAATCGCTTAAATATTCAACCTGGCTATGGCATAAATCATGTGCAAACATGATGTGATTTCAATAAATAGGTACTAAGATCAGCAAATTCGGCAATGCGTTCAGGAAAAAAATAATGGGAACGGCCCCTGATAATATTGAACAAAATGTGGATCCGCAGCTTTGCGCCCAAAAATTAGACCAATATTTTAAAGCGCAGCAGCAGGCCATTATTGCTTACAGCGGGGGCGTGGACAGCGCGCTGCTGGCCTACGCGGCACACCGGGCATTGGGAAATGATATGGTAGCCGTGCTGGCAGACAGTCCGTCCCTTGCCCGCAGGGAATATCGCTTTGCAGTAAATTTCGCACAAACCCACGGCATGCCGCTTCAAATCATTCGAACCCGGGAAATGGAAAACCCCAAATATCAGGTCAACCGCTCCGATCGATGCTATTATTGTAAAAAAGCACTTTTTGAAAAAATCGAAGCGCTTCGCGAGCGACTCCAGGGATCTTCTGCCATAGCGCCCTGGCCGGTCAGCTACGGTGTCAACATGGATGATCTGGGTGATTATCGCCCGGGTATACAGGCGGCCAGCGAAGCGTCGATTCAGGCGCCATACGTTGAATTGGAATTTACTAAACAGACAATTCGGTCAATATGCGCCTATTATAATCTGGAAGTCGCCGAAAAGCCTGCGATGCCCTGTATGGCCAGCAGAATTGCCTATGGGGAAGAAGTAACGGAGGAAAAATTAAGTCAGATAGAAGAAGCAGAAGATTTTCTCTATGATCTTGGATTGCGGGTGCTGCGGGTCCGCCATCATGGTGATACGGCCAGAATCGAAGCGCCCCCCGAAGATTTCACAGCCATATTAAAGCACCAAAAAGAAATTAGTCTAAAATTTCACGATCTGGGATTCGTATATGTATCCCTGGATCTGGATGGTTTTAGAAGCGGTTCTCTCAATTCTGTCCTGAAATCAGATTGAATCTCCACCCATTACCTATCTCAAATTTTCCAAGTCCACCACATTCTTCCTGGCAGCTTTTAAGGTATTCTTTCGATTATAAAAAAGACAGAGCGAAGCGATACCACAAATCTTCAATCTTCAATCGTCAATATTCAATTCCGGCTTGTCCGGGTAAGGGATCTTTTCTGTTGACATGCATGCCACATTGTGGCAATCTTTCTAATCATACCGTTTTTCCGTTCAAGGAACAGGCTCACGGAATTCCCCATGGACAGCAAAGAGTTCATCCATCTCCGCAAGAAACTGAACAAGACCCAAAAGCAAATGGCCCAACTGCTCGGAACCTCTATAAAGGCTATCCACAGCTACGAACAGGCATGGCGATCAGTACCGGCCTCTGTGGAACGACAGATGTTTTTCCTTCTCTCCAGGTTGGGAGAAAATCGTAAACGCCGCAAACCGTGCTGGATGATAAAGAAATGTTCCCCCGACCAAAAGAAACAATGTCCGGCCTGGGAGTTCAAGGCCGGAGATCTTTGCTGGTTTATAAACGGAACAGTCTGTGAAGGAATTATACAAAAGAGTTGGAAAGAGAAGATGAAGATTTGCCGGTCTTGTGAAGTATTTTCTAACCTGCTGGCTGACAGCACAACGAAATAATAAAAAAAAGCTTGACTTCGAATAATACATTGTGGTAGCTACGCTGAACTAATTTTCATACGAAAGGATGTGAGAATAATGCAAATGGACATGCAGGAGCCGGTTGGCATGTGCCGTTGCCGGGAGCGACGGATGAGGTTCTTGCAGGATGGAAACAGGAGGGGGGAAAGGATTTGTATCGATAAAATAGCTTATCATCTTTTCTTTACCCGTTAGTTCCCAGGTTATTTCAAACCTGGTTCCCGCCACAGACTTTTCCTCGTTTTATTCTGCAAAAATAATCAGATAACCCAACTTTTCTTTTATACCGCTTTATCTATTCCATGACAACGCCGGACAAGCGTATAATCTGTTTGGAAGAAAAGATATTCTTTTTCGTTGACATGCTTTTAATCGTTGTTAGAAGTAGTTAATAAACGCCTGTCGGCTTATCACAGGATAACACCTGCGTATTGAAGCAACGCAGCCAAAGTACAATAAGGAGATTGATCATGAGCCAGGAACACAAATTTGAAACCCTTTGTTTGCACGCCGGCCAGGAGCCGGACCCGACAACGACCGCCCGAGGCGTTGCCATTCATCGAACTTCTTCCTATGTGTTTAAAAGCACCGAGCATGCCGCCAACCTGTTTGGACTGAAAGAGCTCGGAAATATATATACCCGCATCATGAATCCCACCCAGGACGTCCTTGAACAGCGGGTGGCTGCCCTGGAGGGCGGCGCCGCGGCCCTGGCCCTGTCTTCCGGTACTGCTGCGGTTCACTATTCAATTATCAACATCTGTTCGGCAGGAGATGAGATTGTTTCGGCCAGCAATCTTTATGGCGGGACCTATACCATGTTTGATTGTATACTGCCCCAGTTTGGAATCCATACCAAGTTCGTCGATGCCCGTGATCCCCAAAGCTTTGAAACCGCCATTACGGATAAAACCCGGGCTATTTTCATTGAGACCATCGGCAATCCGCTCCTCGAATTTACCGACATCGGCGCAGTCTCCGAGATTGCCAAAAAGCATCATCTTCCCTTAATCGTCGATGCAACCTTTACAACGCCTTTCTTGTTAAAAAGCTTCGACTATGGTGCCGATATTGTGGTCAATTCGCTGACGAAATGGATGGGGGGACACGGCACCGGTATCGGAGGTGTCGTCGTTGATTCCGGAAAATTCGACTGGACCGATCCCAAATTCAAGCTGTACAATGAACCCGACCCCAGCTATCATGACCTTCGCTACGCCCATGATCTGGGAGATCTTAACCCGGTGGCTTTTATTATGAGAATGCGCCTGGTGCCGCTGCGCAATCTCGGGGCCTGTATTTCACCGGATAATGCCTGGATCTTTTTACAGGGATTGGAAACCCTGCCGCTTCGGTTGCAGCGCCACAGTGAAAACGCCATGAAGGTGGCCCGTTTTCTGAAAACACATTCCAAGGTTACCTGGGTGAGATATCCGGGGCTGGAAGATGATCCGACCTACCCGGTTGCCAGTAAATATCTTAAAAATGGTTTCGGCGGCATGGTTGTTTTCGGAATAGAAGGCGGACTGGAGGCCGGCAAAACATTTGTAGAAAGCCTGCAGCTTTTCTCCCACCTTGCCAATGTGGGAGATGCCAAAAGCCTGGTGATCCATCCATCGAGCACCACCCATTCTCAATTAAGTGAAGAGCAGCAAAGGGCCGGCGGCCTGACCCCGGATCTCATCCGGCTGTCGGTGGGTATCGAGCACATTGATGATATCATAGGGGACCTGGAACAGGCGTTTTCGAGTGTATAACCTTATAAGCGTAAAGATTCGAATAATTGCTGTTCACATAGCGGAGTACTGGAGCGATTCGATTGCGGATTTGGGATTTTGGATTGCGGAATTTTATTGTGAATTTATCCGATTGCAATTGTTCCAATCCGAAATCTGCAATCCGAAATCCGAAATTCTCTGACTCCAACACTCCATATATATATAGTTGAAATCTAAAATATGAACCAACCTTCAACTGACATTATGTTTCGCCTAATAAGTGATGATCAGCCATGAGCGAATACATCGAACATGACAGAGACAAAATCTCGGTCGGAATCGTCGAAAAGAAACTGTTCACCTTTGCCGAGCCGCCGGATGAAATGGCGCTTGAAAGCGGTGCCCGCGTTGGTCCGCTAACCCTGGCCTATGAGACCTGCGGCACGTTAAATGAAGATAAAAGCAATGTCATCCTGATCCTGCACGCTTTGTCCGGCGATTCCCATGTGGCCGGTTATTACACACCGGACGACGAAAAACCCGGCTGGTGGGACAATATGGTGGGACCCGGCAAGGGAATCGATACCGACAAATATTTTATTGTATGTTCCAATATCATCGGCAGCTGTATGGGATCCACCGGACCGTGTACCATCAATCCCAAGACCGTCTTGCCTTACGGGCTGGATTTTCCGGTGGTCACTATTGGAGACATGGTCGCGGCCCAAAAGGCGCTGGTAGATCATCTGGGGATTAAAAAATTGTTGGCCGTTGTGGGAGGGTCGATCGGGGGCATGCAGGTCCTGGAATGGTGCATCAGATACCCGGAGATGGTGGCCTCCGCCATTCCGCTGGCCTCCACCACCAAACACTCCGCTCTGGCCATCGCCTTTAACGAAGTGGCCCGACAGGCCATCATGGCCGATCCCAATTGGAACGACGGAGAATATTATTTCGGTCCCAAACCGGATATGGGACTGGCGGTGGCTCGCATGCTCGGCCATA
>JAIVWA010000441.1:0-4438 GCA_049190255.1 Gammaproteobacteria bacterium
GCTTTATGGTTAATTCATATTGAAGCAAGATTGATAAATTCGTAAAAAGTCGAATTCATCAAGTGTTTGGTGTTTCGTGTTTGGTGTTTGGTATGAAATAGATGATGCAATATCGGTATGGTAGAATACTAAACACTAAATACCAAATACAAAACACACTCGTAAAAAGTTTGCTTTTCTGACTTTTTACGAGAGTATCAGATATTGTGTTATGAATCCGCTACATCCGCAGAATTCTCCAGTTGATCGGTTAACTGGAGGATACCGTCAAAATCAAAATCATCGGCCAGCTGAGCAATCTTTGCCCTATAAGGTGAAAAGCCATCTGCTTGGGATGCAATTTCATCCGCTATTGAAACGACTTCGGTCACATCCCCCATCTCGGCTGCATCACGCAAGCGACGAATTGCTCCTTTGTCAACATCCACCGGAGGCAAGCCTGATGAGTCCGCTGAAAGTTCGGTGTTCATCGCTTCATCACCCGCTTTGAGAGTTTCGATTGCACCCAGAGCTTGATCGAGTGCACTTTTCAGCACGTCCAACTTGGAATCGATTGATTCAGGTTCCGGGGGTGCATTGGTATCGGCATGTTTGACAAGCTTTTCCATTTCAACGGTCGCCTTCAGTAACCGGCCGGCCGCCAGGTTAGCAGCCACCCCTTTAAGGCTGTGAACGAGCTGGTGGGCATTTTCATAGTCGGCCGAATCGAGCGCTCGGCGAATATCATGCGGCACTTTGGAATAACTACCGGCAAAATTCAGCAGCAATTTTTTGTAAAGCTTGTGGTTGCCCTGCAATCGCTTTAGCCCTTCATCGAGGTCAAATCCCGGCAGGGACGCCGGAAATGCTTCCTTATCGGCCGCAGTGTTTGATCCCGACACCAATGTTATGTCTGCTGCTGCAGCAGCCGGCTGCTTTTCGTCAATACCCGTTTCCGGTGCCGATGCACCCGTTGGCACTTCCCGGGGTCGAATCCATTTTAAGAGGATGGCGAAAAGATGCTCGGGATCAATCGGTTTGGTCACGTGATCGACCATTCCCGCCTCCAGGCTCTTTTCATAATCGCCCGTCATGGCATGAGCCGTCATGGCAATTATCGGGACATTTCGGATTTCGGATTTCAGATTTCGGATTTCCCGCGTAGCGGCATAACCGTCCATTACCGGCATTTGGACATCCATTAGTACGGCATCATACACATTTTCTTTGACCAGGTTTACGGCTTCCAGGCCGTTGTTGGCAATCGAAACCTTAAATCCCGCAGCGGATAAAATTTCCTCGGCCACCTGCTGATTTATTTCATTGTCTTCCACCAGAAGTATGCTTGCGCCGTGAATGGCCTTCAAGGCTTGAGTATCCTGATCTTTGCTGTAAGAAACCCTTGGTTCTTTGTTTTCCTCCTTGCCGAAGATTTCCATAATCGTATCGAAGAGCATGGATGGATTCACCGGTTTGATCAGAAAACCGTCCAGTCCTTCCGCTTCACTGAGTTGCATCATCTCTTCCCGTCCGTAGGCGGTAACCATAATAATCGCAGGTACGGTGCTGATTTCCGGATGTTTTTTGATGCGCCGGGAGGCTTCGAAGCCGTCGATACCCGGCAACTTCCAATCCATTACTACCAGTTCAAAGGGGTGATTGTCCCCGGATTTTTCAAATTCGGCCAATCCTTCTTCCCCGGAAGCTGCCAGTGTCACATCAAAGGTGAGCGACGTCAGCATTTCCTGAAAAATATCCCGTGAGGTGGCATTGTCATCCACCACCAGCACTTTCATCCCTTTCAGATCCGGCGGCGCTTTGGGGCGTTCTTTCTCTTTTTCCTTGCCCCTGCCGAAATTGGCTGTAAAACTAAAGGTGGTGCCCTGCCCCGGTTTACTTTCGACCCAGATTTCACCACCCATCATCTCCACCAGCCGTTTGCTGATCGTCAATCCAAGACCGGTACCGCCGTATTTACGCGTCGTAGAAGTATCGGCCTGGGTGAATGATTGAAACAATTTGGATATCTGTTCCGGGGTCAATCCGATGCCGGTGTCGCTGACTGAAAACTTCAGAGTCAACTGATCCTGATCTTCTTTGACCCATTCGCTGGCTACGACGATTTCCCCCGCTTCGGTAAATTTAACTGAATTGTTGGCCAGATTAATGAGCACCTGCCCGAGCCGCAGAGGATCGCCGACTAAAAACCGCGGCACATTACCGGCTGTGGCAAAAAGTACTTCCAGTTCTTCTTTTTCCTGGGCCTTAACGGTAACCAGGTTCGCCAGATTATCCAAAACGTCATCCAGGTTGAAATCCACCGCTTCAATATCCAGTTTACCGGCTTCAATTTTAGAAAAATCGAGAACGTCGTTTATAATTCCCAACAGAGAATTGGCGGAGGATTGAATCTTATTGAGGTAATCCTGTTGTTTGGGCGTCAGGTCCGTTTTTAAAGCCAGATGTGACATTCCAATGACGGCGTTCATGGGCGTGCGAATTTCATGGCTCATATTCGCCAGAAAATCACCCTTGGCCATGTTCGCTTCGTCGGCTGTAATTTTGGCTTCAATCAATTCTTTTTCCATGCGCTTGCGTTCGGAGATATCTTCGAGCGTGGCGATGACTTCAGTGGACGATTTTTCGGGTTCCGAGGGGTTAAAAACAATTCTCAGCGATGTGGTCTTGTCGCCGGTGACGGACTTATACTTCCCCTCATATTCCGATCGCTCCCCGGATAACGCGTTGATCAAGGCCGCACGCAACTTTTCATCTTTTGTTTGTCTGACAGTATTAAAACCGATAAGTTTATCGCGTGCCGACCCCATCAATTCAATAAAATTGTCATTGCAGTTGAGAATGGTGCCGTTATTGCTGAAATGTATCATGCCCATCGGTGAATTTTCAAAAACGATGCGCATATTGCGTTCGCTTTCGCGAAGGGCTCCTTCAGCATGTTTTTGATCGGTGATATCCTGGGCGAATATAGCCACGCCGACCAGGGTGTCGGATTTGTCTTTAACAGGATAAAAACGGGTCTGGAAAATATAATCGTCACGTACAGCTTCAAAGTCGACCGGTTGGCCGGTTTGCATCACCTGATCAAAATAGGCTCTTCTGGCTTCCCGAACGTCACTGGGCAGCAAATCAAAAAAATTAATCCCCGCAATTTCTGCCGGTGTTTTTTTAAATCTCTGGGCGGCCGTTGTGTTTGCGGCCAGAATAGTTGCTTGACTGTCTAAAAGAAAAAGAGATTCACGCGTGGCGTCGAGCAACCCGCGGGCCGACGCCCGGCTTTCTTTGAGCGCATTCTCGACCAGTTTCCGCTCGGTGACCTCCTGGGAGAGGGTCCTGTTCCATTTGATGAAAGTCGCCAGAATTATCCCGCCAACCAAAAGAATGGGAAAAACAATTTTAAAAACCAGCATCCAATCAAATTGGCGCTCAAAGCGCACATTGATCCAGCGATTATGAATGCTGCTTTTTTCCTGCTCGGGTAACGCCGCCAGGCTTTTATCCAGAATCCTGACAAATTCCGGCCAGTCCTTCCGTACGGCGATGGCAAGTTCAAAACTGTACTGCGTCGTGGCCATGACTTTCAAATTGGTCATCCCCAGTTTTTGAACCGCATAGGTAAAGGAGGCCAGGTTTCCTACAAAAGCATCTATTTTTCCCTTGGATACAGCTTTCAACGCCTTATCGATATCATCCGCCAGGTAAAATTTGCGATCCGGATAGTCCCGTTCCAGAAACTCCTGAGTCACATATCCTTTAACGACGGCGACCTTGCCGTCCCCAAAACCCGCCACATTGCTGATAAACGGAGAGTCCTGCCGTGTGACGATGACCATCGGAAAACTCAGGTATGGCCGGGTGAAAAGCAGAAACTTCTCACGCTCCGGTGTTTTGGCGACACATGGCAAGACATCGACGCCCCCTTTTCTGGCCCTTGTCATAACTTCATACCAGCTGATATCCGGAACGGACATCATGTTGATATTCAATTCCCTATTTAGCCAGCGCACATAACCCGAGCCGATTCCGGAATAATTTTTAGTAGCATCAAAAAACTCAAAGGGCGGCCAGGCAGGGTCCACGCCGAGACGGATGTCTTTATGGGCGGCCAGCCAGGCTTTTTCGTCAGCGGTCAGAACCAGAGATTTTTTCTCGGTGCCGCCGAGTCCCACCGGAAGCCACCGGCGGCTGATGGCGCTTTGTTCTTTGGGGGTTATGGATTTCAGAACCTTGTTGAGAATTACAACCAGCTCCGGCCAGTCCTTGCGAACTCCCATTTTATATACGTCCTCGCCCATATCTACCGGGGCCGCCACTTTAAGATTGACAAGGCTGAATTTTTCAATCAGAAAGCCGTTTACGGCCAGGTTTCCCAAAACCCCGTCGGCTTGTCCCATCGACACTGCTTTCAAGCCTTCCAGGGGCGTTTCAACCAGGAAGGGTT
>JAIVWA010000442.1:0-4431 GCA_049190255.1 Gammaproteobacteria bacterium
TGGAAAGAATTGATGGGCTGATTATGAGATACGGGTTTCGGTTGCGGGCCTCTCGACTGGGGATTTTAGATTTGGGATTTCGGATTGGAAAAAGCGGATCTACGACATTTTATGGCAAAAATTTTTCTCGCAAAGGCGCAAAGCCCGCAAAGATAAATTAATAATAAAGACGGAGCGAAGCGACTCCATAATTCGTCAATAGTCATTTTCTTTGTTCCGGGTTAGGTTTTTGTTTTTTAAATCCGAAATCCCCAATCCGAAATCCGAAATCTAATCCGCCTGCGGCGGACCATTATTTCTCCTGTTGTTTGGCATTTTCCGGTTGGTTCTTAACCAAAAAGTGAGGTTTTCCACCTTTCTCCGGGATAGCCTTCATCACACAATTTCCATTAAAAACACCACCCGGTTCGATGGATATTACCGGCGCATGGATATCACCTCCGACACGGCCCGGAGGATAGACCTCAATACGTTCCCTGGCATCAATGGTACCGTTAAGCTCGCCCATGATTACGGCTATGTTGACAGACACCTCGGCATTTACAACGGCTTTTTCACCGACAACAATCGTACCGCTGTCGCTGGTAATCTTACCCTTAACATTTCCGTCAACTCGTAAGGTCCCCTTAAACTCAATGGTTCCGTCAATACTGGCATCAGCGCCGATAAAAGTTGATATTCGATCTGTTCCTTTGTCTTTCTTCATAGTATTTGCCTATCCTTTGTTAGAATTCAATATTCATTATATTTCAGTCCAGCATAAACCGCCGCATACTTACATTCATCAATAAACCGATACCGATTGCAGTTGTCAATACCGAAGAGCCTCCATAGCTGACAAACGGCAACGGGACGCCAACCACCGGCATCAATCCCATGGTCATGCTAATGTTAATGATTACCTGCCAAAAAAACATGGAGGTGATTCCGATTGCCAGAATAGTTCCGAATGGTTCCCGACATCCCTGGGCAATGTTGAGTCCCCAGAAAATCAGCAACAGAAACAAAAGAACAATGACGATGGAGCCAAAAAACCCCCATTCTTCAGCCAGAACAGAAAATATAAAATCAGTGTGCTCTTCGGGAAGAAAGGATAGGGCATTTTGAGTGCCTTTCAAAAAGCCTTTTCCTGAAATCATGCCCGAACCGATGGCGATCTTGGATTGAATAATATGATACCCTGCCCCCAGCGGATCCAGGTCCGGATCAAGAAAAACCAGAATTCGCCGCTTCTGGTATTCCTTTAGAAAGAACCAGACAAGGGGGATGACGGCGGCACAGGAAACAACTAAATAAATTAAAGAACGCCTCTCGATTTTAACAAAAATGGTGATGGAGGCGGCGATCAACAAAAGCAACCCGGCCGTTCCTAAATCAGGCTGTTTTAGGATCAAAACAAATGGGATGAGGATCAGAACAGCCGGTCTGAAAAGCTCCCGCAAAGTAAACCCTCTGGTGTTGGCATCCTTGGAATAATACCGTGCAAGCACGATCATTACCGCAATCTTTGCCATTTCCGAAGGCTGCACGGATACAGGTCCCAAAATCAACCAGCGTCTTGAACCACTAACATATTTCCCAAACAAAAGGACCCAGAGCAGCAGGAGGATACAGCCGATATAAAACACCAGGCCCCAGCGATCCAATAGTTTATAGTTAATCGAAAATGAAACTGTCATGGCGACCAGCGCGGTCGAAAACCAGATGAGCTGCTTGTAAAAAATGATCTTTTGCGGCTCGGGAGTTTCGGCGGTGACAGCACTGTAAAGCGTCAACAGTCCCAGGCCGCCGATTAGACAGGCCAAACCCAGCAGTCCCCAATCGAAATATTGCAATAATCTTCTGTCGAACATTGTATTTTACGTACCGTTTACTTGTTTCTGCACGAAGGCCGGGTCTGCTCAACAATCTCAGCCCAAGCGAAATGGTAAAAGGTATAAGGTGTAAGGTTTAGGGTTGAAGAACAGAGGGCAGTTTATAAGATCATAAAAGTCTTTATTTACCTTCTACCTTTTTTTCTCTCTATATAAATCAGAAAATAATCCTTTTAGAAATCCCAAATCCGAAATCCCAAATCTCTACCCCGTTAAATATCTCGTTAGAGATCAGCGAAGCGAATTTAACCGGGGCGCACTCAGAAATCCCAAATCGAGAGACCCTCTACCTTATACCCTACACCCTATACCCTATACCGTTCTTTTATTTGGCTGCCGGTCTAATTACCCACTTCCGCCTAAATCGTCGCTACCGGCATCCTTGACCACCCGCTGCCCCGGCCGCGTGTTTCTCAGGTAGGTCTTAATGAGCTCTCTGGCTACGGGCGCGGCGGCGCTGGAACCGTGCTCACCGTGTTCAACCAGCACGGCCACTGCAATTACAGGGTTCTGCGAAGGCGCGTAGGCAACAAACCAGGCGTGGGCCCTGAGATGGGCCGGCCGGTCTTCTTCCGACCGGGTATCATCCTTTTTGCGACCGATAACCTGAGAGGTCCCCGTTTTTCCGCTGATCTCGATATCCGCCAGACGGCTGCCGCGAGCGGTACCGTGGTCGCTGTTCACGACTGCCCACAGACCGGTTCTCACCAGCTCCAGAGTCCGCTCACTGATCGGCACCTTCCCGATCACCTCGGGCTGGCTTTGATGTATAATGCGGCCATCGGGTGATTTGATCGCCTCCAGAATCATTGGCCTGTAACGAGTTCCCCCGTTGGCAATGGCCGCCGTCAACCCCACCATCTGGAGTGGGGTGGCCAGGTTAAATCCCTGTCCAATCGCAATCGACAGGGTTTCGCCCTTCTGCCAGGGGACGCCGGTACGCCTTTTTTTCCAGGCTGCTGTCGGTATCAATCCTTTGGCTTCCTTGTCCAGATTAATCCCGGTGGGGGAGCCCAGACCGCTTGCTTTGGCATACCAGGCCAGCCTGTCAACGCCCAGCAACTCGCCGACCTTATAAAAATAAACATCACAGGATTCGGTTATTGCTTTGAGAATCTTAACCCGGCCGTGTCCGCCCCTTTTCCAGCAACGGTAGGTACGATTGCCGAATCGGTAATAGCCCGGACAAAATACTTCTGTATCCTCATCGATAACACCTTCCTCCAATCCGGCCAGGGCGGTGATGATTTTATAGGTAGAACCGGGCGGGTATTCGCCCTGGATGGCCTTGTTCTCCATGGGCCGGAAAGGGTTGGAAATCAATGAATCCCATTGCTCATGGGACATACCGCTGGCAAAAAAGTTCTGGTCAAATGAAGGACTGCTGGCTAAAGCCAGAATTCGACCCGAACCGGGATCCATGGCCACGGCAGCCCCGGCCACACCTCTCAAAAGCGATTCGGCCTTTTTCTGGAGCGCATGGTCAATGGTTAAATAAACATTTTGTCCCGGTTTGGCGTTAACCGTTTTTAAAACCCGCACCACCCGGCCGTTGGCATTGACCTCTACCTGCCGCCCCCCGCGTGTCCCGCGCAGATAATTCTCATAGGCCTTTTCCGCACCGTACTTGCCGATGAAATCACCCCGGCGCCGTCCCGGATATAGTTTGGCGGCCAGCTCATCGGGGCTAATTTCGCTCAAATAGCCGATAAGATGGGCCGCATCCTGCACATTAAGATAATGTCTTCGCAGCTTAACATTGACGGCTATCCCGGGCAGATCATATTTATGGGCTTCAATGGATGCCAGGGCATTTCGGCCGATATCCTGCTTAAGCAGGATCGGCTTATAGGCAGAGACGCCTTTGCTGTCGGTAAGTTTCAGCATCAATTCCTCGCTGGGAACCATGAGGTGTTTCGAAACTTTTTTAATGGTCTCTTCAACCTCGCCGGCATCTTTTAACGTAATACTGACATCGAAAGATGGACGGTTTTCCACCAGAACATAATCATTGCGATCGCTGATCAGTCCCCTGGGAGGATCTATGCTTTGCAATCTAATCCTGTTGTTGAGTGACAACAGGCGGTATTCTTCGCCCCTGATCACCTGAAGATAAATCAGCCGCAATAAAAGAACAGCAAAAGCCGCCAGGACGCATATCATGACACCTGTAACGCGTTGCCTGTACCAGTCGGCATCTGCTGTTTTTAAGTACTTATCTACCATATCAGGATTGAAGAATGAATATTGACGAATGAATATTGACGGTCTCGTAAAAAGTCAGAATTTACAAAAATCGACCTTATAACTAATTGAAATTATTAGGTGCGAAATCGGGGAAATGCCTATTTTGCGACTTTTTACGAAACCATCAACGTTGAACATCGAATAATGATGTCGCTTCGCTCCGCAATTTAATTTCATTTGTTTACTATTTCTGTTTCTTTTCAGCCCTTCGACTCCGCTCAGGGCCGTGAGCCTGTCGAACGGCCGTTTTGATACTCGTAACGAAAATCTTAATTAATTCTTCTGTTTCCTTCTTTTCTCATTCAAAATT
>JAIVWA010000443.1:0-4426 GCA_049190255.1 Gammaproteobacteria bacterium
TCTAACAACACCGACAAAGCGCGAGCTATTCTTCTTTCCGGGTTTTTAGGCAGCGGTAAGACCACTCTATTAAATCACATCGCCTCGACCGAACAAGATATGTCGGGTACTGTTATCATTGTCAACGAGTTCGGCCGGCTTGGAATCGACGGAGCGCTGCTCGAAGGTGAAAACTATGAAGTAATCGAACTGACCAGTGGCTGCATTTGTTGCACCCTTGCCCTTGATTTGACGAAAACATTGATGGACATCAGCCATCGTTTTCATCCGCGCTTGATCCTGGTTGAGGCCTCCGGAGTTGCAGATCCGAAAAGTGTCAGCGCTGTTTTCAATAATAGCGAGATAAGAAAACGCATGATGCTTAAAAAGGTAATTACCGTTCTGGATGCGGACTGCTGGAAAATGCGGCGTATATTGGGCTCGCTGTTTTATCTTCAGCTGGAAACAGCAGATGTTATTCTGGTTAACAAGATAGATCTTTTGAACGCCGAAGCCATCCCCCAGGTCTTGAACGAGATCCACCATAACTATCCGCAGGCTCAAGTGGTGCCGACAATTCACTGCCGCATTGATCCGGAATTGATTTTTATCAAGAATAAAAAAAACACAGGGCATTTATGGGATCAGGAGATGAGAGAATTCAATGATTTTTATGCACTGAATTCGCCTTGTGCTCCCCCAATTGACGTCGAATGCTCCCAAGCGCCGGTTACTACAGCCCCGGGGTATGTGGCGTTTTCTTTTCAGAACCCACGGGTGATGCACGCCGAGGCATTTAAAAGGTTTATTGCGGCTTTGCCCATCGAGGTGTTCCGGATCAAAGGCTCCGTTCACTTTCAGGATAAGACCGTGCTATTTAACCATGCCGGTGGGAAAAGCGACTGGTCCACATGGAAAGGGGCGCCCGAAACCAGTCTGGCGTTTGTTGGTTGGAACATTAACCCGGAGGAAATCCTTCGGGCGCTGCAAGAATGCCTAATTAGCTTTTAAGAAAATTTGGGAGGCCGCTTTTCTACAAACGCCTGGATGCCTTCTTTTGTATCTCCGGTGTGAACAACTCCCTGCATGAGTTCCGGTTCACAGAGGAACATATTGCCAAACCCCTGCATGGAAGCGCCCAGGGCGATTTTTTTGGTAATTCTGATGCACGTGGGGCTTTTAGAAGCTATTTTGGCGATAAATTCGTGGGTGGCTTTCATTAAAGAGTCGCCGGGAACAACCTTGTTGGCCAGATTCAATCGGTAGGCCTCTTGGGCTGATATTGGCTCGCATGTCATGATAATTTCCATGGCCTTGGAGGCGCCTACCATTCTAACCAGCCGCGGCGTGCAGCCCCAGGTGTAATAGGTGCCAATGCTGGTCTCCGGTACAATGAAGCGGCTGTCTTCGGTCATGATGCGGAAGTCACAAGCCTGGGCCACCGCCATCCCGGCTCCGCACACGATCCCGCGCAAGGCCGCGACAGTTATCTGTTCGACGGTTTCAAGACTTCGCATCAGCTCATGTCCGGCGAGTTGCTGCATGCGGGCATTTTCCGGTATAATCTCCTCATCATTAATTTGTGCCAGATCGACACCCGCGCTAAAATGATCACCTTCTGCGGTGAGAATAAGGAAACGGGCGGATGCATTGGTGCGCAAAGAGTGAAAAATATCGATCAGCTCCTCGATCATCTGTTGGTTAAACAGATTTAGTTTTGGCCTGTCCAGAGTGACATTTACGATCTCACCGGATTGCTCGCAATTTATTGTCTTGTAATTACCCATGTTTACCCCATAATTTTTTGTTGTAGAACCGGTTCCCCCGCTCTGTAAGGGGAAAGGGGTCACATCTTAAATATTAAATATTGACAAATCCATCACCCTTCCCTATATAAGTTTTCTCTCATCTAAAATCAATCTTTAAACTTTCAAATCACGGTAAATGAGATGGCAAGGCCACTGCGTGTTGAATACCCGGGTGCCTATTATCATGTTATCAGCCGGGGCAATAATCAGGAGAAAATATATAAAAACGACAGAGACAAAGAAAAGTTTCTGGAATACCTTGAAAAAGCTGCCGAGCGATTTTCGATCATCATTCATACCTACTGTCTGATGAGCAATCATTATCATTTACTGGTGGAGACCCCGGAAGCGAATCTAAGTTTAGCGATGCAATGGATCAATGTCAGCTATGCCACCTATTTTAATCGAAAGCGCGGCCGATATGGCCATCTATTTCAGGGAAGATTCAAGGCCATATTGATTGACGCCGATGAGTATCTTAAGCATTTATCGCGATATATCCACTTGAATCCGGTAAGGGCAAAAATGGTTTCCCAGCCGGCCGAGTATCAATGGAGCAGTTACGGTGCCTTTATTGGTGAAAATAAGGCGCTGCGATTTCTCGAAACCAGCTGGCTGATGTCCAATTTTGGAAGAACGAAAAAAGAAGCCAAACGAAACTACCAAGACTTTGTCGAAAAGGTAGATGTCAAAGCCCTTGAAAATCCGAGCAAGCAGGTGACCGGCGGGTTTTTGCTGGGGGATGCGGATTTTGTTAACTGGGTTAAAGAAACCTTTCTATCAGAGAGAAATGACGAAAAAGAAATTCCTCAATTAAAGAAACTCAAGCCGAAAGTATCATTAGAAAAGGTGGTTCAGGCTGTAACCCAGGAGTTTAATTGCAGCCCGGAAAGGATAATAGCTAAAGGTCGCAAGAAAAACAAAGCCCGCGAAGTTGCGCTTTATATTGCCCGAGATATGAGCGGGATGTCCTGTAGAGATTTGGGTGACTATTTCGGCGGGGTAAGTGGTGCATTAATCACCATTATGCATAAGCGAATAGCCGCTGAATCCAAGCGAAATAGACGGTTAAAGCGCAGAATTGATAAGATCAGAAACCAGATATTTAATATTTAAGATGTGACCCTAGTTTTTTCTGCTTAAATAAGGAGGCAACATGGCACGTATTAAACTGCTGGACCCTGACAAGGCCGAAGGCAAAGTGAAAGAGGTTTTCGAGAAGGTCAAAAGTTACTACAAGATAGTGCCCAGCTTGCAAAGGGGGCTGGCTTACCTGCCTGAAACGACCGATGCTCTCTGGACCCTGAGCCTGTGTACCGTGATGGAAGGCAGCATTCGCGAGGAGCTCAAGCGCGTTTTTTTCGCCGTCACCGCCCACGAGGTTGAGTGCGAGTACTGCACCGCCGCCCACATGCTCGCCCTGCTGGGCAAGGAATGGAGCCGGGAAGAATGCGCGGCGGTGATCCAGGGCAAGCCCTCGCTGCGCCTCAGCGACAAGGAAAATGCCGCGGTCAATTTTGCGCGCGTGCTGGGCCGCAGGCCGGCTGCAGTCACCGACGAAATGGTCGCTGAGCTCCACGCCCACGGCTGGACGGATGCCGAAATCGTGGAAATTATAGCCACGGTAGCACTTATGCGATACACATCCACGGTTGCCTGCGCGCTTGATGTTCCCCTTGAAGCATCCATGGAGGGAGTTGCCGCAAGTTGCGGAATTCCGTCCCTTAACCGGGAAAAGATCGTCTAAGCGGAATCATACCGTATGTTGACAATGCGGGTCGGATTACGTATTAATGGTGGAGTTTTTCGACCGGTTGCGGCAGGACGGCGCGCAAAAAACTCAAATTTGGAGCAACGAAACGTTGGTTTAACCTATGGCTTCGAAGAAATCGACAGAGTCTACCAATATCTTGATCCTGGGACTTGGCGGCGTCGGGCTTTATCTGTCCAAACGGCTGGCGCATGAAGGCTACGCGATCACGGCCATCGAATCGGACACCGGGTTGATTCGCCAAACCGATGGGAGTCTGGATGCCCGGCTGATTCAGGGCAATGCCATCAGCATCCAGTGCTGGCGTGAAGCCAGCGCAGAGAAGATGGATTACCTCATTGCCGTGACCGACAATGACGCCGTCAACATGATGGCCTCCTTGATTGCGGACCGCTTTGGCATTCAGCGCAAGATCGCCCGGGTTCGCTCCCTGGAATTTGGGGATGAAGGTTCAATCCTCAACACCAAAGATTTAAAAATCGACCTGATCATTCACCCCGAAGAACTGGCCGCTCAAGAGATCGTGCGGCTGATCAAACTTCGCGCAGGCAACGATATCATCGATGTGGCCGAGGGACAAATTCAGGTCATGGCCACCCGCATTCATGACGCATCGCCGCTGGCACACAGAAGCCTGAAAGAAATTTCCCGAGAGCATCGGGATTTTCCATTCCGGGTCGTTGCCGTTGCGCGCGGAATTGCGACGATCATACCCGGCGGGGAGTATGAGCTCTTGCCTCAGGATCAGGCCTTTTTCATGGCCAGCAACGAAAATTTGCCCAAGTTGATGGAGATGACGGGCGTTCTACAGCAGAAGCGCCATCGGGTGATGATTCTAGGAGGCGGCCTGGTGGGTCGCCGCCTGGCC
>JAIVWA010000444.1:0-4423 GCA_049190255.1 Gammaproteobacteria bacterium
CACCCCGGATGAATTGCAGGGACGCGTCGTGCAGATGACAGAGGAAAATGGAAAAGTGCGGATCGTCGTCGATGCCGGCGTCTGGATTGCGCTGCTAATTTCTAAAAAGCGCTATCAAAAGATCGGATTTATGGTTGGCGAAATCATCAGTCTACGCATACCACCCAAAGCGATACACCTTATTGCAGGTTGAAATCGTAACAAAAATATATTAGTTTAAGCCTGTAAGCAAATGCAACTCTTTCTAAGGAGAATGAAACTGAAAACAAAGACGGTCAAAATTGGTCGCAATGATCCTTGCCCGTGCGGCAGCGGGTTGAAATATAAAAAATGCTGCCTTGGCGAGAACGGAAAAGACGCCCTGGACCTTGAAGAATTATATACAAGAAAATATGGCATCCGATTAAAGCAAAACTCCGATATCGAGGGCATTCGTCAGGCCGGACGACTGGTTCTGGATACCCTTAACCTTGTGGAATCCCAAATTAAACCCGGGCTGCCCACCGATGATATCAACACCCTGGTTCATGAATATACGGTTAAACACGGCGCTACCCCTGCACCGCTGAACTATCGCGGTTTCCCCAAAAGCGTCTGTGTCTCCGTCAATGAAGTTATCTGCCACGGGATTCCCGGCAGCCGTGTCATCAAAGACGGTGATATTGTCAATGTCGACATTACTTCCATTTTAAACGGTTACTACGCCGATGCGAACAAGACTTTTTTTGCCGGCAGGCCCGGACCTGATGCCCGCAAAATCGTCGGCATTGCCCGGGAATGTCTCAAAAGAGGTATGGCCGCCGTAAAGCCGGGCAATTCCCTGGGCGATATCGGTTGGGCCATTCAAACTTATGCCGAGGCCCGGGGATGTTCGGTGGTTCGTGAGTTTGTAGGGCACGGTGTGGGGTTTGATTTTCATGAAGCGCCCCAGATTCCTCATTTTGGACATAAAGGTGCAGGGATTACGCTGATTCCGGGGATGGTTTTTACGATAGAGCCGATGATCAACCTCGGACAAAAAGAGTTAAGAGTACTGGACGATAATTGGACGGCGATCACCAGGGACGGATCTTTATCCGCCCAATTTGAGCAAACCATTCTGGTTACCGAAGACGGGTACGAAAGCCTGACTCCCTACGATTTGTGATTTCGGATTGTCTCGATTTCGGATTTGAGATTTGGGATTTCGGATTGAAAGGATAAACTGATTTCGAATTTTAGCTTTTGAATCAAAATAGCCCCTGCCGCTTCATTTCAACAATTTATGCCTTGAGCCCCAAGCAAGCTTCAACGATCTATACGGTCCTAACGTTCCGAATCATCCACACCGAACTACTTCGCCCTGAATAATATCAATACCAGCTGTGGATTAAACATAAATAAATATGCGCAGCATAAATTAATTAATCCGCCGGACTTCCGAGAACCACCTTAATTCAGTTTGCAGTGAGCAATATGCGCTCCCTCATGAGTTCATTTTCAGGGCGGATTAATTAGTCCACAGTTCCACATCAATCAGGCCGAGTTTGGCGGCATAGCGAACCAGTTCAATGGTGCTGTGAAGGTCCAGCTTATTCATGATGTTGGCGCGATGATTTTCCACGGTTTTGGGACTGATGAAAAGCTTTTGGGCAATCTCTTTTGATGATAAACCTTCCGCCAGCGGGCGCAGAACTTCCTGTTCCCGGGCGGTAAGCGTCCCATATCGGGCATCGGTAATTTTCGTTTCTTTTCCCGGCAGTTTCATCAGGGCTTCAACGACCTGGGTTGAGACCGCACTGTCCAGAAAATAGTCTCCCTTTAAAACGGTCTTGATTCCTTTCAGCAGCCCTTCAGCGGCAGATTCTTTAACCACAAATCCGCTGGCACCGGCCTGAAATGCTTCGGCCATATAATCAACTTTGGAGTGCATGGTGACGATCATAATTTTTATCTCCGGTAACTGCTCACGGATTTTGCGGGTCAACTGGATACCGCTCATATCCGGCAATGACAGGTCGATCAGCATCAAATCCGGTTTTAATTTTTTGGCCTTGTCAAAACCTTTTTGACCGGTGCCGGCTTCGCCGACGATTTCGTAACGCCGGTCGCGTCCGATGATTGTTTTCAGACCTTCCCTGAAAAGGGGATGATCATCAACAATCATAATGGATGTCTCAGCGGCCATTTTTTCTCTCCCGGCAGGGAACTTCGATAAAAATACGGGTACCCTTTGAGGGCTGGGATTTGATATTCATTGTGCCTTGGAGCAAACTGACGCGTTCCTCCATGTTGGACAGTCCCATCCGTTTTTCTTTCAGCGCCTTGGCCAGGCGCCTTTCGACGTCAAAACCCTTGCCGTTGTCTTCGATACGTAAAATGATATTGGGCGATGATGCCACCAGCCTGACGATCACCTGGTCGGCCTCGGCATGCATTCTTATATTATTGAGTGCTTCCTGAATCAGGCGGTACAAATTGATGGCGGTATCGAATTCCAGTTTCAGATCCTTGATGCCGGCCGAATAATAATCAACACTTATATTATTGCTTTCAGCGAAGTCCTCGCAGTATTGATAAACCGTGCGACCGATTCCCAATTGCTGAATCCCCGGCGGCCGCAAATCATAGGACAGATCTCTAACCGAGGAGATCGATTCCTGCAAGACCCGTGATATTTCGGAAATCTTCTTTTTTTTCTTCGGGGTTAGTTTTTGGGGTTCATCAAAAAGTGTTTCAAGACCGATTTTTAAGGTCGACAGATCCTGGGCCACGTGATCATGCAGGTACTTGGCGATGCGGTTGCGCTCATTTTCCTGGACTTTGATCAGTTCCTGGGTCAGGGCCCGAATTTTTTCTTCGGCCTGTATACGTTCGGTAATATCCCGCACCGCGCTGATGATTTTTTGACGCCCCCCGGAAAAGAATTTGCCGACGGAAATTTCCCCGGGAAATTGACTGCCGTCTTTTCTCGTAAAATTGCGCAGGGGGATTTTCATGCTGGGGGTTTCATCATGGCTGACCTTTTCAACCGCGGATCGCGTTTTTTCCTTCTCGGCCGATGTATCCTCAACCGTCAGGGCCAGGAATTCTTCTTTCGAATAGCCGAAAAGGTTCAAGGTGGCCGGGTTGGCGTCTTCATATCGCAGGGTTTCAGCATCAAGGATCATCACCGCATCGGAATCGCTTTCAAAAAGCTGCCGGTATTTTTTCTCGGAATCCAGCACCGCCTCTTCGGCCTGTTTGTGCTGGATGGCGGCACCGATGATATTGGCAGCCGTCTTGAGGGCTTCGATTTCCACCGGCGACCATTCGCGCCGGGCACGACAGTCATCAAAACCAATAAAACCCCACCAGTTATCGCCGACGAAAATCGGCGCTACCATGATCGAGATAATGTTTTGAGCGGAAAGCAAGGCAATTTCCGTTTCCGGCAAGTCCTCGACATTACCATAAATGAGTTCGCCTTTGCCCAGCGTTTCCATCCATCGTCCGAATCCGGCCTCGACCCATGGCATTTTCTGAAGGTCGGGATTGGTTTTCTGGCGATCGATTCCCGGTGAGACCCACTCATAGCGATGGCTGGTAACCGGAGTTCCGTCATCACGGGTGTGGTTTTCAAAAACATACACCCGGCTTACTTCGTCGGCATGCCCTAATTCTTCTAATATGGGTTCGATACTGCTTTCAGTAAGTCCCATTCTTAAAAACTGTTCCGTAAACAGGTATACCGCCTTTAAGATATTATCCCGGCGACGAAGCAGTTTAAGGGCCAGCTGGCGTTCTTCTTTCTCCAGTTCACGCTCTTCGATGGATCTGAAATGGTAGGCTTTGGAGTCAGAATCGAGACTGTCCAAAGGGTCATAGGTAGATTTGGCGGCCATCGCTGTTTGTCCCCCGGCATCATAAAATAAAAAAAGCCCTTACGATTTTGTATCACCGATACAATGTAAGAGCCGTGATGGATCCCATGAAGGTTTTCTCCCGTAAAACTCACAGTCACTATAGGCGAATCGTACAGGACTTGTCAATTCAGTTTGAAATAAACTTTATTTGCCGCTCAATCCAGAATTTCGAGAACCGTGCGTTTTTTTTCTTTAGCGGAAACAGAGCTTACAATGGTTCGCATGGCCTGGGCGATACGCCCCTTCTTGCCGATGACTTTTCCGATGTCATCTTTGGCGACTCTTAATTCAAGAACCGAGGTTTGTTTTCCTTCGACTTCCGCCACCGCTACTTCTTCGGGTTTGTCAACCAATGCCCGGGCAATTTGAGCAACCAGATCTTTCATGGGGTATTCTCCTTTGCTGTGCGAAGACGTTTGGGAGATAGAATTTTAATTTCAATCCATAAAAAGGAGTCCGAGGAAATGGGCATTTTCCGGCTTATCTGTGTTAGGATATGGCCGCTAAAATCAAAGGGTAGTCCTTTCACCTCAGAACCA
>JAIVWA010000445.1:0-4419 GCA_049190255.1 Gammaproteobacteria bacterium
GATAATCAACAGGATACCGTTAGCATCGCAGATTTGGCGAACTTTTTGGAAGTAATCTCTGTCACCGATTCTGACACCGCCTTCGCCCTGGACCACTTCCAACAAAATGGCGGCGGTGTTACCGCCAACGGCAGTTTCCAGCTTGGCAAAATTGTTGTAGGGGACATGCTTGAAGCCCGGCAACATGGGGGCAAAGGGTTTCTGGTATTCCGGTCCCCAGGTGGCAGCCAGGGCGCCCATGGTCTTGCCGTGAAAGCCCCGCATGGCCGCAATGATTTCCGGCCGGCCGGTGCTGGCCCGGGCAAATTTAATTGCCGCTTCATTAGCCTCGGCACCGGAGTTGCAGAAAAAGACCTTGTTCAGATTCCCGGGAGCAAGAGACGCCAGTTTTTGCGCCAGACGTGCACGGACGGGGTTGTAAAACATGCTGTAGCAATTGCCCAGAGTGAGGTATTGGTCATGCACGGCCCTGGCCACGGCTTCATTTCCATGTCCGATATTGGAAACCCCCACATTGGCGGCGCAGTCGATGTATTCCCGGCCGTTTTCGTCAAACAGTCTGGCCCCCCTGCCGCGGACCAGAACGATGTCCCGGCGAGAGTAAACCGCAAGTTCGTATGTCTGCTCCAGCTCCTGTGTACTCATGCGATCACTGTTCCTTTCCCTGCCATGGCATCCGTTACCGGGTGCGCAGCACGTCCGTCGCTGATGATTACCTTTGAGGCACCGTGTTCAAATAGCTTTCTGACGGCCAGCATTTTACGTTTCATTCTACCCTCAACCTGCTGTTCCCGGGCTTGCAGTTCGGAGGCGGAAATATTTTTGATGAGCGAAGTCTCATCATCCTTGTTTTCGAGAAACCCCGGCGCCCCGATCAGATTAATTACCATATCCGCCTGGAGAGCCTGCTGCAACACCCGCACGACGTCATCGTTTTCGGTGTTGATGGCCGCGTTTTGTTCGTCAATGATGGGAACCGTCAGCACGGGCACGTAACCGTTGTTCAAAAGCAGCTGCAGAAGCGGGGTGTTGACCGTTTGGGGTTTGCCTGAAAAATCCCGCACGATTTTCAGCTTTTTACCCTGATAGACCCGGATGCCTTTGTTGCGCCTGCCCTGGACGATCTTGCCGTCGAGACCGCTGAGGCCCACCGCATTGATACCGTGTTGGTGGCATAATTCGACGATGCGTTTGTTTCTTAATCCGGCATAGGCCATCATCATGACATCCAGCAGTTTTTCATCGGAATAAACGCTGGTGTAACCCTTGACCGAGGTCAGCACCTGTTTGGGCTGCCCCAGATCTTCAGCCAGTTTGTCGCGCAGGGCATTGGCACCATGAACGATGATGTAGGGGTCATCCAGACCGGACAGGTCTTCGATGATACCCTTAATATTAATTTTGTCCCCTCCGCCGATTTTAACGATGATCATTACCATTTCCTTACGGATTCATTGGCGATGTTCTGCCAGTTGATCTCTGAAGGATAGGGATCCGAACAGATAATCAGATCGCTTCCTTCCCGGTAGCTCATGGTGAAATAGGTTTCGTCCTCTGTAAAATAACTGGATACAAAAATACCCGTTTCATTGACCATGATGATGTTCATACCTCGAATGTGACGGGTCCTGTTTTTGATGATGCCGACCGCCTTTGACAATGCCTGCAGGGTATCACCTTTGTCAAAGCGGCGGATGAAGTTGAAAATTTTTTCGGCCCCAATCCGGCCTTCTTCCCTGATTTTCACACCCCGCAATTCGCCGTTGAATATGTAAACGGTCCGGCCGTCGAAAAAAGGCATGTTATTTTCGACGACAATATCGCGATCCTCGAAGGCACTGCGGGCATGGGCCACCAGCAGGGTGGTTTCACCGAACCGGCTCAGGTCATCTTGCCAGACCGGCTTGATGTTGCGGTAAAATTGCCAACGTCCTGCCGGGTCCTGATAGGCACACCCCCACCCGTGCCCCTGGTATTCTTTGCTGTTTTTGGCAATATGGGCAAATTTTTCCAGATGGGGCCCAATGGCGAATGGTGTTTTAGATCGTACGGTCAGTAAGCGGCACATGGCTTGTAAATGTCGAATGACTATGGGAATGACAAATGTCGAATGTCGAATGTCGAATGAAGGATGTCGCTGCGCTCCGTCAAATTTTAAATAGACTGATTCCTTATTTATTCATTCGTCATTCGACATTCTTCATTCGAAATTCCTAAATGGGGTGCAGTCCTGCAAACTCCAGTCCCTGGGTTTCTTCAAAACCGCACATCACGTTCATGGCATGCACGGCCTGGCCGGCGGCGCCCTTCATGAGGTTGTCGATAGCGGAAATTACCACCAGACGCGTGCCATCCAGCTCAAAACCGATGTCACAGTAATTCGATCCCACCAGAATCTTAGGCTCCGGATAGCGATAGATGCCCTGCCTTTCCTTGACGATGCGGATGAACGGTTCCTGCCCGTACACCTGACGGTAGGTCTTCCAGATATCTTTTTCGGTGATGCCGTCTTTGACAAACAAATGGGCCGTCACCAGGATGCCCCGGACCATCTCGATGGAGGTGGCCGAAAAGTGAATCGGATGGCCCAATTCCTGTTCCATCTCGGCTATATGCCGGTGCCCGGTGGGACGATAGGAGCGAACACAACCGCTTCTTTCCGGATGGTGGGAAGCCTCACTGGCGCTGTTGCCGCCTTCCGATGAACCGCATTTGGCCTCGGCGATGGCGGGTTGGGTGGTATCAACCACCCCCTGCTTGAAAAGGGGCCACAGGGGCAGAATGGTGGCGGTGGCATTGCATCCGGCCCCGCTGATATATTTGGCCTGTTTCATCTCCTCGCGGTGCAGTTCCACATTGCCGTAGACAAACTCTTTGAGCACGTCCGGACGGGTGTGATCGACGCCATACCATTTGCGATAAGCGTCGGTGTCTTTTAGCCTGAAATCGGCCGAAAGGTCGATCATCCGATCGGCCAGTGAACTGAATCCGGCAAATTTTTGCATACAGCGGGTATGGGGCAAGGCCGTAAAAATAAGATCGACCGCTGCCAGGTCCTGAATGCTGCAAAACTTAAGATTGGTTCGTTTGCGCAGATTGGGATGCAGCCGGGTTACCGGTTTGCCCACAAATCGCTCCGAGGTGCACTGGTGGACTTCAACCTGGGGGTGCTGCAAAAGCAGCCGCAGCAATTCTCCTCCGCCATATCCTGATGCGCCGACAATGCTAACCTTCATTTTCGTCCAACCTCCAGAATATAATCCACGACCCTGGCCGGGATGTTGACCCCGGTCACATCGATGCTGTTTCTAAATTCCATGGTGTAGTTGACCTCGTTTATCGAATAGCCATCGTCGTTTTCAAAGACGTCAATGGCGACCACTCCCCCCCCGCAGGCCTGGGCGGCCTTAACGGAAATATCATGCAGTTCATCGGAGATGGAACAATTGGTGGTCGAACCACCCCGTGCTGTATTGGTAATCCAGTGCTCCGCGTGACGGTAGATTGCGGCAATGCACTCACCGCCAACGACAAAGCTGCGGATGTCTTTGCCCTTTTTTTCCACATATTCCTGAATATAAAAAATGGAGTGATGATAACTTCCCAGGATCTGCTTGTGCTCCAAAACGGCTTCGGCCGCATCGCGGTCGTTGATCTTTGAAATCAGGCGCCCCCAGGATCCCGTGGTGGGCTTGATGACACAGGGATATCCGAGCCGGTCCATGGCTTCTAAGGCCGATTCCGGCGTAAACGCCAAAAAACACCGCGGTGTCCTGATGCCCGCCTTGATCAGGGCCTGGGTGGTGAGAAACTTACTGCCGCACACTTCGGCTACCTCGGGGGCGTTGACAGTGGGGATCCCGTGATCACTGAAAATCTTGAGGGCGTGCACGGCGCGTGAGTGGTTGACGCAGCGTTCAACGACCACATCGAGGTCAAATGAATTTTTGTGAAGGTCAAAAAATTGCTGCCGGTCATCAATTTTTATCAACTCGACATCCGGGCGCCTTCTGAACTCATCCAGCAGCAGCTTTTCCTCTTTTCGAATAATGGAATGTAAAAAGCCAACTTTCATTTTTTTCTCCTGCATAAAATGTGAACCAAAACTTTATTTATTACCGGAAGAACCCCCTTTTCTCAAGCAAAAAAAATCCATCCCGTCCTCGGCAGTGAGGCGGGATGGAAATGGTAAAGCTTTGTTGAGTTTAGGCCCTTAATGGGTTTTATCTAACAACATGTTGTAAGATACGGCTTGAGGTGTCCGGTGTCAGGTGTCAGCGCTGCCGCTGGCCTGAAAAGCGGCCAGTCTAATCTTAAAAGAAACTTTGTCCTTGGCTAGTTTCATATGACGGGTTAACTAAAAAGTTCAATCTTTTCACTGTTTCGGATAGGCGGAGTTTCATACGAGCGCCGCCTCTG
>JAIVWA010000446.1:0-4415 GCA_049190255.1 Gammaproteobacteria bacterium
GACGCCTTTCATCAGCAGTGTGCCGGCTGCCATGAGGACTTTGGCGCCGGTCCGGTTGAAAAAGATTGTGCCGCCTGTCATGTGATGTAAACCCGGACCTCGTCATCCAGTTTGGAAAAATGGCTGGGACACTTTAATTGTCGCTGGATTGCATGAAAGTTGGACATAGGTCTAATTCAGGTATTAAGGTATTGTGGAATTTAGGAATTGAAGGAATTCTATCTATCTTAAGTTATTGATTTTATCCTTTAATCCCTCAATGCCTAAATCCCTCAATTTTGCGCTAATAGACATAGATAATATCCAAAAAAATGAGCTATTTTCATAGTAAATTATGAGGTCTGCGATCGTAATGCTAAATGGTGCCGGTCCGGGTGTGACTGCTAAATCTTGCGGGTTAATAAAAAGGGTTGCGTTATGCTAAAAAAATCGTTTCTGGGTTTATCCAATCTTCGCATCGAATATGAACTGCTTCCGATCAAAGTGCCGCCGGTGTCCGAAAAAGTAATGGCCTCAAAAACGGTGACCCTTTTTCACCCGATAAACAGCAATCCTAATCCAACACCTGCATACCAGACCGGAGACAGGGTCAAGACCGGTCAAAAACTGGCCCTTTTTGCAGATGAACCGGCCTATGTCATCGCCAGTGTCACCGGGACCATATCTTCTATTTCACCTTACAGCGGTGATTTCGGTAAAATGTACCGCGCCATCACCATCGATATTGATGACAGTGAAGAATTGGAAAATCCGTTTGACCATCAGGCCGCCAGTTTAGAAAAGGCCATCGACCATCTGTCATTTTTGCCGGGCAACCCCCCATTTTCCACCCTGACTGAACCCGAAACAAAAATACATACCATCGTTATCGCCGGGGTCGACACCGATCTTCTCATTGGCACCAATCAATATATCGTAAGTTCCGCCCTCGACGACATCAAAAAAGGTATCGCCATTTTGAAAGATATTTCAGGGGTCGATCGCATTATTCTGGTCACGGCCGGTGAGTCCATGCAAGGCTACGGGCACATCGGGGCCGAGGTAAAGGGCCTTGATACCGGATATCCGTCTGCCCTGCCCCAACTGATTATGAAAGATGTTCTGGGAGAAGTTGTTCCGGCCGGGCAGAATTGCGAGGATCTGGGTGTCTGTTTTATCAGTGCCGAAGCGGTGGCGTCGATTGGTAAAGCCTTTGTTGACGGTCGGATACCGGTTCACAAAATCCTTACCCTGGTTACCAAGGATGGGACCCGGCAATTGATTGAAACCACCATCGGAACACCGATCAGAGATATCTTCGAAAAATACAACGTTACCGTCAATGAAGAAGATCGCGTTATTTTGGGTGGTCCGATGAGGGGTTCAGCGATCTACTCACTGGACCATCCGGTTTTGCCCGATACCGACGGGATCGTCATCCTGGATCGGACCGATGCAGCCTATGCGTCCGATTATCCCTGCATAAATTGCGGTGATTGCGTCAGGGCCTGCCCGGCCCGGATACAGGTTCATATGCTGGTAAGATTTCTGGAAGCCGGGCAATTCGAGGAAGCCGCCGACAACTATGATTTATTATCCTGTATCGAATGCGGTGTTTGCAGTTTTGTATGTGTATCCCGGATACCGATATATCAGTACATCAAATTAGCCAAATATGAACTGGATCGGGCTAAAGCCTCACAGGAAACGGAGGCGACGGAGGCAATCGAGGAAACGGAGGTAATGGAGGCAACGGATGCTTGACCAAAAAAAGTTGATCGTTTCACATGCGCCTTTCTGGCACAACGGAAGCCGGGTTACCAATCGCAGTTATCACACCATACTGGCGGCTTTGCCGGCCTTGATTGCCGGTATATATTATTACGGCATTCCGGTTTTGGGCGTCGTCAGCCTGTCAGTGGCCACAGCCATGTTCTGGGAGTTGGCGATTAATTATGTAACCAAAAGACCGGTCACGATTGGCGACGGCAATGCAGCGGTAATCGGTTTGTTTTTTGCCATGCTGATGCCCGCCACCATGCCGTGGTGGGCGGTAATCACCGGTACGTTTATTGCCGTGGTCGTCGGCAAGCAGATTTTTGGCGGTATCGGCAGCAATCCGTTTAATCCGGTGGCCCTGGCAGTCGCCATTTTGATGATATCCTGGAAGGATCTTTTCAATTTCGACGGGATGCTCCTGAATTATGATTTTAGCTTCGCCGCCGTTTATCCGCTGGCGGTCGCCAAACATTTCGGATCTGCATCTTTAGAGTCCATTCGTCTGGGCGACCTTCTGATGGGCCGACAAATCGGTGGGCTCGGCGCCACCTTCGGTCTGGGTCTTATCCTGGGCGGATGCTATCTGATGCTAAGAGGCTTTATCCGTCCGGAAATATCTCTCACCTTTCTGGCCGGGGTGTATATGACGGCTTTGTTGTTTAATTTGATTGATCCGGTCCGTTTTGCCGAACCCGGTATCCATATTTTATCAGGCTATACCCTGATCGGCGCCTTTTTCCTGGCCACCGAAGATGGTTCTTCGCCGGTCAATGGGATTCCGATGCTGATCTATGGGGCTGTCGGCGGGATTATGACCGTTTTGATTCGCAATATCGGCGCTTATGTCGACGGCGTAATTTTGGCCATTTTACTGATCAATCTTATCAGTCCGCTGCTGGACAAAATCAGACCGCAAGCTTTGGGAAAGGTTGTCTAAAATGCGTGAAATGATAAAAATGGTGGTTGTGCTTACCATTCTAAGCTTCTTTTCGGGAGGTGTGCTGGCCTATATCCGTAACAATACCCAGGAACGGATTGAAAATCAGGTGCTGGAATTTGTCAAAGGACCGGCCATTCGTGCCATTTTCGAAGGCGCCGGCAACAACCCCATCGCTGACCGCTTTACCCTCAAGGACGGCGATGTTGAAATAACGTTTTTTGTCGGTGTTTTCGATGGTGAGCCCCGGGGCGTGGCCTTCGAAACTTCCGGCAAGGGTTACGGCGGGGATGTCGGCTTAATGGTCGGTATCGATGTTAAAGATAATCAGCTGATGGGCGTCAGTGTAACCACCCATGGCGAGACACCCGGCATGGGGGCCAAAGCCAAGAGCGATCCGAGCTTTACGGCCCAGTTTAAGGGCCTGGCCTTGGAGCAGCCTGTCGCGGTTACCCAGGACGGGGGATCCATCAGTGCCATCAGCGGGGCAACGATCACATCGCGCGCTGTATCCAGTGCGACCACGGACGCTGACAAAATATACCAGAAACTTAAAACCCAGATTGCCGACAAATTAAAGGAATTCAAAAAATAGGGTGAACTAAATGGCGAAATCTCTGACGCAGGAATTTGTGAAGGGGTTGTGGGATGAAGTACCTCCTTTTCGGCTGGTGCTTGGACTCTGCCCCGTATTGGCGGTCACAAAAGCAGTCGAAGACGGTATTGGTATGGGCATCGCAACCACATTTGTTCTGGTTTGTTCCAATGTGCTGGTATCATCCCTGCGCAAAGTCATCCCCCCCAAAGTCAGAATTGCTTGTTTCGTCGTTATTATCGCTACCTTTGTGACTATTGTCGAACTTCTCATGCAGGCATTTAAATATGATCTGTATCTCAAGCTCGGCATATTTATTCCGTTGATCGTGGTAAACTGCATCGTGCTGGGTCGCGCCGAAGCCTTCGCCTTCAAGAACGGTGTGACCCGTTCTTTGCTGGACGGGCTCGGCATCGGCATCGGCTTCACACTTTCACTGGCTGCCTTGGCGGCTGTACGGGAGCTTATAGGAACCGGCTACCTGACAATTTGGAAGGACTGGGGTCTGGTTTTTCATACTTTCGGTCCGGCCTACAAGCCGTTTTCCTTTATGGTTGAAGCGCCCGGCGCTTTTGTCGCTCTGGGCTTGATGCTTTGTCTGATGAATCTGGTGGGTAAAAAATAGGAGATCACGATGGGCGATTTAATCGTTCTGGCAATTAGCTGTATCCTGATAAACAATATTTTGCTGGCCCAGTTTCTGGGCAACTGTCCCTTTCTGGGAACATCCAAGAAAATGGAAACCGCCATCGGCATGGCCATGGCCGTGGTCTTTGTCCTGGTATTAGCCGGTGTTATCACCTGGATGACCAACACCTTTATCCTGGTAAGATTCGACCTCGAGTACCTGCGAACCGTAGCCTTTATCCTGGTAATTGCGTCCCTGGTTCAATTTGTGGAGATGTTTTTAAAAAAGAGCATTCCGGCGTTGTATGCCGGCCTGGGGATCTTTTTGCCTTTAATCACCACCAATTGCGCCGTGATGGGCGTCTGCCTGATCAATGTCAACGAAGAATATACATTTATGCAGGCCCTGATAGCATCCTTTGGTTATGCCGTGGGTTTCGGCCTGGCCTTGATTCTGTTTGCCGGGGTGCGGGAAAAAACCCTTTTGGCCCGGGTCCC
>JAIVWA010000447.1:0-4399 GCA_049190255.1 Gammaproteobacteria bacterium
CTTTTACCGGCCTTAGATCTGCCGGCGAATTAAAGAAAAATCTATTTTGCTTACAACCGGTGGCAAGATTGTCACCCAGCAGACACAGGCCGTAAAGATCCGCCACAGCGTCGGAGCGGCTGAAAATGCCGACGATATTACCCTCCTCCACTACGGGAAGACGCCCGATATCATGCTTGATCATCAAATGGGCCGCATGGCCCGGACTTTCTTCCGGTTGGATCGTTATTGTATTCTTGCTCATGAACGCCCTGACATTCGGGTTGAGGCTTCCGGGCAAAACAGTCACAATGCCAGGGTACAGCAGATTTGCCGCAACAAGAGATGCCAGTGCGTCGAAGTCGGCGCCTTTATGGGTGGTTACAATATGCACGGGTGATTATTTTTGCATTCTCTGATCTTTTGGATTAAGTTCAGTAATTGCGCTTCAATCCCAATATAATCCTTTCATGATTTCATTTTGTTCATCCCCCGAACTCATATATACGGTGCTCAAGCACATGATATCCTCCTGCCTGAAGGATCACTAACGCTTGATCTTTCAGGTAGGACACGATGCTTTACCCATATTCGATTTATCCGCTCCTTTAGCAATCCAGTCCAGGAACCTCTTGAGCAACCCTGGTTTCTCAAGCTTTTCCGGAGGGATTGATTTTTGATACTGAGACACTGCTATACTTCCTTGTGTTGTTTTCAGGCTTCAATAGTTCTCATTCCTTATTATGGGTAATTTTCACCATCCCGGTGTTTGCCCTTATCCTTCGCTCACCCCGTCGGAGTCACCCGGCAATTTGGCTTTGGTCGGTTCCAGTTCTTCAATGATTTGTTTCAGTCGAAATTCTCTAGCCTCAACCTTGACCATCATCATACCGAATGACTCGGCAAGTTCGCTAAAGATGCCGGGATAGCGACCTTTTTTTGCGAGTTCAAATAAGTGCTCGGTATCGGCCTTGTCATATTTGCCGGAGGCAATTTTTTTACAGCAGGTATTGAGCATTTCAAACAAATCAAGATAATAACGTTCAAATTCCATGGTAGGTCCCCCTTAAGTATCAAGTTGCTTGCAAGTAAACCAAAATATTAACTCCTTTCTTCATTTCATCATGGTGAGTCGTTTTACTCCCCTGATTTGCCTGAAATTTGCCCCCTGGCTGACACACCTTAAGGCCAGTTTAGGGTCCGCCACCCTTGTGCCCGATATAGCATCCAGACCATGGTCAAACAGAATTGGGGACAGAGGAGCCGTATCTCCCAATACGATGACATAGGCCCTGGAATTACAGAGTTCAAGCAAGTGCTCGAAAGTATGGTTCGTTAAGGCAGTACCTGTAATGGCTACAACATCCGCCCGGGGAATCAGATTATCAGCCTCCGCTTCACCGAAATCGCCCTCTTTGGGGTTTTTCTCAATGACCCAGAGTTCCTTTGAATACTTGCGAATCCTGGGTATGAATGGGAAGTGCCCCACAACAGCTACCCTCTTGCCCTTTCCCTTTTCCATGATCAGTTCAGCGGCATTAAGCTCAATGCAGGAGTTCTCATCGATCTCAAGAAGTGAATTGATGGTTGCCATGCCGATAGCAGCTTCAAGTATACTCTGGGAATAGGCCAGTTGAGCCAGTTCATGGGCGCTTTTGTCCAACAGGAACCCGGGTTCTTTTACCATCGGAGGCTCCTGGCGCAGGGCATCTCGCGGTAAGGTCGCGGCCAGTCCACAATTACGAGTCCAAACACCGGTATGAAAGACCCCCTGGCGTATGTCCCGCACAGCTGCTTCAAAATTCAGCGCTAAAATTAAATCATTCAAAATCTTCATCTCTATCTCTGCTTTTGGTTTAAGTTTATTAATTGCGCTTCAGTCTCCATATAATCCCTTCATGGTTAAGGTATTAATCTCGACGGAGGTGAACCGTGGCAGCAGGCAAGGATTAATTCGGCTCCCCTTTGCTGACCATGACAAAGTGGCCGTCCATGAGGTCGACGGTTTCAATTCGGCCCTCGACGAATTTCTTTTCCCCGAATAAATTGATGAACCAAAACCCCTGGCCCTCGGCCTCTATGCGGGCGACGTCTTTCATGATTTCCTTTTGTTCATTGCCTGAATTCATATATACGGTGCTCAAGCACATGGTATCCTCCTGATCCGTATTTTAGTTTTCTGCTTTATAACAAAAATGAGCACGGGTTATTTAAACCCATGCTCTTTGTGTTTCGTCGCGATGGTCTCAGCCAAATTTTCAAGAGCTCTAAAGTCAGTCTCTGACGGTCGGCCTTTGGCAAGAACAGGTTCGATAACTTCAACCTTAAGATTGGGAATCATTCCTGCCAATATTTCTACAGTCTTACCGCCCCACCCATAGGAGCCGATGATGGAAAGGAATTTTGTCTTGGGTCGCAGGGCATTTGCCAGAAAAGCGCTATAGGCAGCGTAAGGATGAGGGCCCGCCAGGACTGTGGGGGTCCCAACCACGATTGTAGCTGCATCAACCAGGGCCATGGCAAGTTTTCCAATGTCGGTAACGGCCAGGTTGAACTGTTCGACCCCGACACCTCTCTCGACAAGGGACGCAACAAAATAATTTACCATCTGCTTTGTGCTTTCGTGCATAGATACATACGGAATAACCACCGTGTTGCGGGGAGAGCCGAGGACCCAATCACGATAGGCATCAATAATAAATGCCGGATTTTTAAATATTTGGCCATGACCGGGGGCTATCATTTCTATGTCGTAAGACGCAAGTTTCTCAAGGTTCTTTTTAATCACGTTCCTGAAAGGCATCATGACCTCGGCAAAGTATCGCTTAGCGGCTTCATAGACGCGCCCTTCATCAGTGGCATAGAGATCGGAGGATGCAATATGGGAGCCGAAAAAATCACAACTGAAAAGGATCTTGTCTTCTTCCAGATAAGTCACCATGGTCTCAGGCCAGTGGACCCAGGGGGAATAAATAAACTTCAAGGTCTTGTCACCAAGGGATAGAACCTCTTCGTCCTTGACGGTTATGAAAAGCTCCTCGGGAATTTGCAGATGGTCGATAAGCATTCCCTTTGCTTTGGGTGTGCTTATCAACCTGGCTTCCGGGTATTTTTTAAGAATCTGCGGAATGGTTCCTGAGTGGTCTTGCTCGGTATGGTGTGAGATGATGTAGTCGATTCTAGAGACCCCCCCAAGCTGTGCCATTAGTTCATCGGCCATGGCAGGATCAACTGAATCCAGCAAAACAGTCTTTTCACTCCCTTCAATGAGATAGGCATTATAGCTTGTTCCGTCCGGTAGGGGAATAAGAGCGTCGAACAGACGCCTGTCCCAGTCCACGGAACCCATCCAGTAAATGCGGTCTTTGATTTTTCTTGCTTTCATGATAATATCTCCCTCTAATTTATTCGTAATAACCCACCTGTCACCACAGGCGTATCAATTTCTTCCCGCCCCTGAGTTCACCCCTTATTTTTTCCATGTGGCGCAGGGCGGCAATATCTCTTTCAAGATCTGTCTCTTTTGCTTGACCATATAATCATTAAGGGCTTCCTGAAGGGCTTCCGCAGATAAAAAGGCGCAATGTTTGTCCTCTTCAGGCAAACCTCCTGCTTTTTTCAGGATAGACTCTCCAGTGATATCCAAAATCTCATCAGGGCTCTTTCCAAGAGCCAGCTCGACCGCAAATGACCCACACATCGTACTTGATCCGCAGCCATCGGTTTGAAATGATGCCTCTTTGACTTTCTCATTTTCAAATTTCAAAAAAATCTGCATGGTATCGCCGCATGAACCTGTCACCCTCCCATATCCGTCGGGATTATCCATGACGTCCATATACAGCGGTTTAAGCCACCTTTGAAACGCGACATCGCCATAGGCTGCTCTTGTCTCCTCAAAAATTTGATTTTGTAGACCTTCAACAAAATCATCAAAATCCTCACTCATTGCCTCTTCCTCCAGCTCACCTCCGCAATTCGTTATGATGTTTGCCTTTCCTGCCTTTGGCTGCGTAATACACCGTGTTTTTTTTACGCTCAGCGCGGATTTGATCAGTGCGCATCAGATTCCCGAGATATTTTGATACCTCATTGAGATGCATACCGAATATATCCGCTATCTGTTCCGATGTGCACGGTCGCCGCTGCAACATGGAAAAAATCGTTGCCTGGTTCGCCTGTATATGGCTGGCCTGCTTAACCCTGAACTCCGCAATAATTTCTGCTTGCGGGTCAAAAAGAGGGGGCAGGGCCTGCATACGGTCTTCGGACAGGGCCGTGGCAAAATCCTCCGCCGGCGGGCGAACCGCCGTATTCAGCTGGATGCGATCCGGGCCGATCTCCTTCGCATGGTCGGCGATCTTGCTGACATCGGCCGGCATTGAGTTCATCCCTCCTACCTGGAAGACCTCCATCCAAA
>JAIVWA010000448.1:0-4380 GCA_049190255.1 Gammaproteobacteria bacterium
TCAACCGACCAAAGCTGCTCCTATCTTTTCCAATATTGCCGGTTTTCTCGATGAGGTGCCGGCCCATGGCGGGGCGGGCGTCATGGGGCGTGTGGCCTTTGACACCGGTCAGGCGGTAGACCTCGTTGAACACCGTATTGATCACCCTCGGGTTGAGCCGACCGTCGCCGTGGGCGTATGAATCTCAAAATTGATTGACTTTATTTTGTATTTTCACGATAATGCCCACAGAAAAAATTTCCAATACATAGATTAATCGTGTAGAGATGAAAACGATCAAGGAAATTGAACAAATAATCCAAAGCCATAAGCAAGAACTAAATGAGAAGTATGGTTTGATAACCATAGGCTTATTTGGCTCGTATGTCAGAGGAGATCAAGATTCAAAAAGTGATCTCGACGTGCTTGTAGAAGTGCGAAGGCCAATGGGTTTTGTTAAATTTATCAGACTTGAAAATCATCTTTCGCAGCTACTGGGTGTCAAAGTTGACCTGGTAACCAAAAAAGCCCTGAAGCCTCATATCGGCCGACGAATACTTCAAGAGGTTCAATATGTCTGAAGAAAAAAAAGACAGGGATATCAAAGACTATTTAAATGACATATTGGAAAAGATTGCAGATATTGACGCTTTTATAGAAGGAATGGGCTATGAGGATTTGGAAACCGATAAAAAGACACAATATGCAGTCATTCGCTGTTTAGAAGTAATCGGAGAAGCTGCCAAAAAAATCCCTGATAAATCAAGAGAGAAGCATCCTGGTATTCCATGGCAAGAAATTAGCGGAATGAGAGACAAGCTAATTCATGAATATTTTGGTGTGGATCTGAACACTGTGTGGGACACTATTCAAGAAGATCTATCTCCCCTTAAAGAAGCAGTTGAAAATTTGTTACACGATTTGACTTGAAATCGATTTTATCTGCTTTTTAAATTCAACGCCAGCGATTGCCATTTTTTAAAATCGGCGGCTCCTTCTTTTGCGACATAATTTTCGATCGCCGATATCCCCTCGCGCGAAATCTTATACCTGTGCGTGCGGCCGCCCTTTTCCTCGACTTTCAATTAGGGTACAGCATCAGATTATCATACGAATCTCAACTGGAACCGACCTTGCCAAAGCCATCAGGGGTCTTATTTTGATTTATGAAATCATTGACAGGTTTCGAATTTCGAATTTTGGTCATTTGAATTTGTTTGATATTTGGGATTTGTAATTTGATATTTCCAAAGCGTTATGAGGTAAAAGCGAACAATGAAATACCGCGAAGAGAAGGACAGTATGGGAACCGTCAACGTTCCCGAAGATGCTTACTATGGTTCGCAAACCCAGCGGGCGGTGGATAATTTCCCCATCAGCGATCTCAGGTTCCCGGCCGCATTTGTTCATAATCTGGCGCTGGTTAAACAGTGTGCGGCGCAGGTCAACCATACGCTCGGTCTGCTGGACTCTGAATTAGCGGATGCTATTTCCCGGGCCTGCCGGGAGGTCATGGATGGCAAACATGGCAATCAGTTCGTGGTGGATATTTTTCAGACCGGCTCCGGTACTTCCACCAACATGAATATGAATGAGGTGGTGGCTTCCCGGGCCAACGAGATACTTAGCGGGGAAAAAGGCGGCAGATCCCCGGTCCATCCCAATGATCATGTCAACCTGGGGCAATCCAGCAATGATGTGATTCCTACCGTGATTCACCTAGCGGCATTGAGGTTAATACATGAGCATTTAATCCCATCGCTCGAATCGCTCAAGGATGCCTTGTCGGTCAAAGCCCGTGAATTTAAAGATATCCGCAAACTCGGTCGTACCCACCTGCAGGATGCGGTCCCGATGTTTCTGGGCCAGGAGTTTTCCGGCTATGCCCGCCAAATCGAGTTGGCCGTCGATCGTATCGGGGCGGTTGAACCGCGGCTGGCTGAGCTGGCACTGGGAGGAACGGCTGTCGGCAGCGGCTTGAATACCCATCCGGATTTTGCCTCCAGGGTCATCGGCTTAATTTCCGATCATAGCGGTTTGCCCTTTACCGAAGCCGGCAACCATTTCCAAGCCCAGGCCGCGCAGGATACGGCCGTTGAAACCAGTGGGGCGCTAAAAACCCTGGCGGTCAGTTTGGTGAAAATCGCCAATGATATCCGCTGGCTGGCTTCCGGTCCCCGATCCGGCATTGGTGAAATCAATATCCCGTCGCTGCAGCCGGGATCTTCGATTATGCCCGGTAAGGTCAATCCCGTGATTCCCGAGGCGGTTATGCAGGTAGCCGCCCAGGTAATGGGCAATGATGCCGCCATTATGATGGGCGGTCAGGCCGGAAATTTCGAATTAAACCTCATGCTGCCGGTGATCGCTTACAACCTCCTGCAGTCGATTGCCCTGCTGGGTTCTGTCTGCGGCGTATTTGCCGAAAAATGCATCGCCGGAATTTCCGCCAACCGGGACACTTGTGCTGCCTATATCGAAAAAAGCCTGGCGCTGGTGACTGCTTTGGTGCCGGAAATCGGATACGATAAGGCGGCTGCGATTGCCAAAAAAGCTTATGAAAGCGGCAAAACGATCCGCGAAGTTGCTGTTGAAGAAAAAATTCTGAGTGGCGATACGATCAATAAATTGTTAAACAGTTGAATAATTTGTCCTTTTTGATTCCGGCGTGTCAGGGTTAGGGATATTAGTTTATTCGGTTATGCAGAAACCTCAAGTCAAGCCCCAGCGGCTTTGAAGATAATCCGATTCGCGGACGTGTGAAACTCGTGCATAAGGGAGCGTAACACCGAACAGGACCACGATATAAACAAGGTATCGTGAAAAATCCAATAGTTAGAATCAGGATCCTATGCATCACCTTCAAGCTGTTCGATGTAACGCTCCCTAAGGCACTCAAACAGTCACACGCGCACGAATCGGATCACCTCCAAAGCCTATCCTTGTATGCAACTTGGGATTTGTGCATACCCGAATTCCATTTTAATTATGGTCTATTTTTGTTGGGTTTACTTTTTTTTGAATTTTGGGTATAAATTCGATCAACGATTCTAGCGGCACACTATTAAACAATTCAACTTGAACTGAAATTTGGAGGTCTTTTATGGCAAAAAAACGTTACACGGTACAAACGGCTTGTCCACAATGCGGGTGCAGTGGATCCACGGTGCTGTCTGAAGAAGAAATGAAAGAACGGTACGGGCATGTTCCAAATTTCGATATGGAATGCGGCGAATGCATGGAAAAGTTTACCTCGGAAATGAAATCTGCCTGCCCTGAATGGGATAAGGAGTGTCAGATGCAGGAGTAGAATGGATAATCGTTTTGCCGGGCTTTCATGCTTAAAATTGTATTTCGCCTTATCGCGGACGCCGCACGGTTTGCTGGACATGTGCACCCCGGCCTTTGGCGCAGTGCTGTGGTTAGGGCATTTCCCGTCTCTTTACGTTATCGTATTAGGACTGATCACGACCTTTGCCGGTTATACCGCCGTCTATGCCCTAAACGATGTGATCGACTACGAAGCCGACAAAGAAAAGGCCGCCGTTGGCGGTTTTTCAAATTCGCAGAGCGATCTGGACAGTATGATCGTCCGGCACCCGATGGCCCAGGGATTGTTGAGTTTTAAGCAGGGGCTGTATTGGGCGTTGGCCTGGGGTTTAGTGGCCTTAATCGGCGCCTATATCCTGAATCCGGTTTGCGTTCTTATTTTCCTGGCCGGCTGCACCCTGGAAGCGATTTATTGCATGTTGTGGCGGGTCAGCCCGTTTCGTACCATTGTCAGCGGTGCCGTAAAGACTTCCGGAGCCATCGCAGCCGTCTTTGCTGTGGATCCAAACCCTTCCGGGGCCTATTTGATCATTTTGTTTCTGTTGCTTTTTTTCTGGGAAATCGGCGGCCAGAATATTCCGAACGATTGGGTGGATATTGAGGAAGATAAACAATTCAAGGCGTTAACCATACCGGTTTGTTACGGCCTTCAGGCGTCACGAGTCATTGTGTTGGTAACCCTTGTTTTGGCCTTATGTCTGAATGGGGTAGTATTTTATTATTCCCCGGTTGATTATGTGGTTTTTTGTGTCATTATTTCGTTGGCCGTGGGGTGTTACCTGCTTTTGCTGCCGGCTTTAAGGCTTTTTCAAACCCTGCAAGCTTCCGATGCCATGGCCTTGTTTAATAAAGCCAGTTATTATCCTCCGGCGCTGTTTGTGATCGTTCTGGTCGCACTGATGATTTAAGGTCCTGTAAAATTTTTGGTTCTTCACATAAAAGCGTGCAAGTTATTTACCACGGGAATCGAATTTTCTCGATCACCCTTTTAAATGCCTAAAATGCGCTAAAATGCCTAAAGTGCCTAAAATTGTGGCGTCGCTGCGCTCCATCTATAATATAAACGCCTGG
>JAIVWA010000449.1:0-4371 GCA_049190255.1 Gammaproteobacteria bacterium
GGACCCTGTCGGCCGGTATGGTTACTGCCGCCAGGCCAATCTTTTCCGGTATTTCGGCCACGGATCGAAAGACTTTTCTTCCCGCGATGGTGCCGCCTTTCGGGTTAACCAGGTAAATTGGACCTTTATAGCCACCACTGATGGTATTGGCCATCAGGGTGTGACCCCATTTTCCTATCTGAGCCGAAGCACCCACTATGGCAACACTTTTGGGATAAAACAGCGAGCCGATGGCATCCGGGGATATGGCCGGCAGGAATTCGACTTCTTCGGGTCCTGCGCCGGTGACCACCAGTGTATCCACCGCCGTTACCCGACCCTCGGGGGTTACCAGCAAGGGGTTTATATCAATTTCGGAGATTTCCGGATGTGTTTCTCCGATACGGGATAAACCCAGCAATACTTGAATCAGCTCATCTTGTCGGACAGCTTTCTCGCCCCTGAAAGCACCCAGAAGTGCGTTACCTTGAATTTCCATGAGCATTTCAGCGGCATCATTTTCAGTCAGGGGGGCCAGGCGAAAAGCGACATCCGAAAAGGCTTCGGTGAATACCCCGCCAATGCCGAACATGATCACCGGGCCGAATTGGCGGTCCTGAAATAATCCGGCCACGAATTCCCGGCGGCCCTTGATCTGGGGTTGCAGTAGAAATCCATCCAGGTCTTGGCCGGCCCCAGCGATAATTGATTGTACGGCGTTTTCGACGGCCCCGGAATCAGTAAGGTTGAGGTGCACCAGTCCCCGATCGGTTTTGTGCATCAACTTTGCACCGATTCCTTTCAATACGACCGGATATCCAAGGCTGTCGGCAGCCGCCCCAACATCTTCTGGCCGCGATACAAATCGTTCAGGGGGCAAAGCAATGCCAAATTTTTCAAGAAGAAGTTTAGCTTCGCTGTCATTTAGAGCTATTTTCTCGGTATCGTGACTCAAATCGTGTCATCCTTTCGCAATTATCGACCGAAGGCAGTTTCAGAGCAAAATCCAAGCATATACCTAAGCCTCAAAAGAGGTCAAGTTTTATGAATAATTGACGATAACTTTACGCCACGACTCATTTATGGTATGAAAAGTGATACAGATACCTAATAATCATCTAAAATTACAAGGAATGCTTACTCAATGCAGATCGGGATAGGATATGATGTTCATCGACTGGTGAGGGGACGCCAACTGATACTCGGCGGAGCTGTCATTCCCTTTGAAAAAGGATTGCTGGGACATTCGGATGCGGATGTCCTGGTACATGCGGTTTGTGATGCCCTGCTGGGAGCGGTCGGACTGGGTGATATCGGCCTGCATTTTCCGGATACCGACCCCCAATATAAAGATATCTCCAGCTTAAAGCTGCTGGCCCAAACCAATGCGATGGTGCGCCAAAAGGGTTTTGCCATCTGCAATATCGACAACATTATTTTTGCAGAGGCCCCCAAAATCGGTCCTTATCGAGAAACCATGCAAAAGAATCTTGCCCACGCTGTTGAAGTTTCCCCCGGCTGCATTAATATTAAAGCCACGACTACCGAAGGACTTGGTGTCATCGGAAAAGGAGAGGGCATCGGTGCCATGAGTGTGGTTTTGGTCGAGTGATACCGGTTAGTATCCTTCCTCTCTATTCTCCTTTCAGGAAACATCCGGATTCGTTCCGACTTTTTCTGGTTTCAGGTGTCAGTGTTCAGGTGTCAGGCCTAAATTAGGTGTCAGGTTTCAGGTGTCAGGAACAAAAATACAAAGGCTTTCGCCTACACATAGAAACAGGTTCCATCAGTTTTTATTACTCGCATCACTGAGGATGGGCTCAAATTTTCGATATTCAGATAATTTATGTAGATGCTCGATATCTCCTGACACCCGACACCTGACACCTGAAACCCCGTTTTTGATCTGACACCTGACACCCGACACCTGAAATCTTCAGTTAGTCAGACTCTGTATGGGCGCCGGTATTGAACCGCCGTGGCTGATAAAACGGTTTGCCGCTTGCGCGTTGTTTACCGGTAATATGGTTGATTGACCGAGAAGGCCTCCGAAGTAGGCGCTGTCACCGGCTTTTTTTCCGGGTACCGGGATCAAACGGGTGGCCGTGGTTTTATTGTTGACGACCCCGATGGCCATTTCATCAGCGATGATAGCGGCAATGGTTTCAGCGGACGTATCCCCCGGAATGGCCACCATGTCCAATCCGACCGAGCATACACTGGTGATCGCCTCGAGTTTGTCGAGACCGATATATCCCTTACGGACAGCCTCTGAAATGTTGAGGTCTTCGCTGACCGGGATAAAGGCACCGCTTAAACCACCGACCCGGGAACTGGCAAAGGCGCCGCCTTTTTTTACGGCATCATTTAAAAGCGCCAGGGCGGCGGTTGTTCCCGGGACTCCGATACTTAAAAGGCCCAGACTCTGAAATATTTCTCCGACACTGTCGCCGACGTTTGGTGTTGGGGCCAAAGAAAGATCCACCACTCCGAAAGGGACCTTTAGGCTGTCGGCGACTTCTCTGCCAATTAGCTCGCCTACGCGGGTTACTTTATACGCCGTTTTTTTGATCAGTTCGGATATTTGTCCTAAATCTAAATCAGGGTTGGCTTCAAGGGCCCGATCGATCGCTTTTTTGACCACACCCGGTCCACTGACCCCCATATTAATAACAGCGTCAGCTTCGCCGACACCCAGGTAAGCGCCGGCCATAAAAGGGATGTCCTGGGGTATGTTGGCAAAAACGCAAAGTTTGGCGCAGGCCAGGCCATCTTTTTCAGCCGTCAGCTTGGCTGCCTGTTTAATGGTGTTGCCCATGAGCAGCACCGCATCTATATTGATACCTGCCCGGGTAGAGGCTACATTAACCGATGCGCAAACCCGTTCAGTGGCAGTCAACGCGTGCGGGATGGCTTCGATAAGGGCCCGGTCACCGCGGGCAATGCCTTTTTGGACCAAGGCCGTAAAGCCGCCAATAAAATCAACATTGACTTCTTCCGCAACTGTATTGAGGGTTTGGGCGATATCCACCATCTGTGATGACGAAAGGGCCGCGCACACGATGGCGATCGGGCTGACGGCAATGCGTTTGTTGACCACCGGGATACCGTATTTCTCACCGATTCGATCGCAGACAGGAACTAAATTTTCAGCCAAATGAGTGATTCTGGTAAAGATTTTGTTTTTAACTTTATCCGGGTTGTGACTGGCACAGTCAAATAGATTAATCCCCAGCGTCACCGTGCGCACATCCAGGTGTTCATTTTCAAGCATCTCCAAAGTGGAGATTATTTCTCTATCAGTTAACATGGGTTACCTTTCTTTGTCAGATTTATGCGCCGCCGCTGGCCTGAAAAGCGGCCAGTCTAATCGAAAAAAAAACTTTGGCCTTGCTGGGTCTCAAACAAGCATAAAAAACGAATTCCGAATTCTTCTGTCTCAGATCCTATTGATCGCTTCAAAAATATTGCGGTGCTGGATACTGATGCTCAACGCCAAAGACTCGGCTTTTGCTCTGAGTGTCCGGTTAAAGTCCTGCCGGTCGATATCAACCGGTATATCCACTTCGTATATCATAATATTGTTACCGGGGTCATCGCCTCCTTTGAACACGGCCTGCAGATTGGTGATATTGACGCCATAGTGTGCGATGATGGCGCTGATGCCTGCGACAAGTCCTTTGCGGTCCGGTCCTCTGGTGGTAATAACAAAGGGTTCGGTGTTTTTGGCAAAAAGTCCCGCTTCCGGTTTCAAGACGGATTCGATGTGAATATGCATGTTCATGGCGGCTAAACCTTCATTCAGCGCCTCGCGAAGTTCTTCCTGGGTAAGATCCGGCGGCATGGAGATAATAAAAAATCCGGCAAATTCCGTTTTGAGGATGGTTTGGCTGACATTTTCAATATTGCAGTTGCCTTCAAAGAGAATATTGGCAACTGCCGCCACAATTCCAGGGCGATCATGTCCCAGAACTGAGAGGATGACTTTGTTCATAAATTGACTCCGTTTAGGCTCTTAGTGGCCTTTATCTGACAACATGTTGTAAGAAGCTGAAGGTTTCAGGTGTCGGGTGTCAGGTGTCAGGGAGTGGAAGTGCTGAACCCTGAAACCTTGTATGAAACTACATGAAATCCAATTTAATATCAAACAGAGATAATCTGTCAACAGACGTCGGTACTATTACGCGCAGCAGGGGAGGTGGCGGACATTCCCATGCAGGGTTTAATCAAAAAAGAAACTCAAAAAAAGCGAATACCCGCCTGCCATGCATAATGCGTTGAGTTGGTGTAATCATTGATTTATAAATCAAATGGTTAAATTTACCTCACACCGGTTTCAAGGCATTGCGGGCAGGTCGAATAATGAATGTTCCGCCGCAGGCGGATCGAAGT
>JAIVWA010000450.1:0-4368 GCA_049190255.1 Gammaproteobacteria bacterium
ATGCCTCAGCCTCAGCCTTATACCCTACTTATTGATATGTCCGGAGGGTATTAAAATTTTACAGCCGTAGTTGGAGACCAGGCTCAGTAATTTGAGCGTTAATTTCTGATATGCCGCGCTTTCCAGCATTTCGCCAATCGTTGCCAAATCTTCGGCCCGGGTTTCATCAATGACATAAGGCGTGGCACCCACGGCCACATTCCAACAACCAACGATGGCTAAACCGAAACCTTCCATTCCCGGCAGGTGTTCCTTTTCTTCAAAAGACAGAAACTCGTAGTAGTCCGCGGGATTGATATTAAAATGCTGGTTAAATTTATAGCCGTGTTCGATTTCAATGAGATTCGGTTCTATCGGGTCCGGCTGAACCAGGAGTTTGGTGTTGTAATCTTTTACGAATCGAAAGAGTTCGTGGCGAAGTTTAATATAGGGCGGCGCCATGATCAGGCTCTCCACTTTATCCACCGAAGTGGCGATGCCTTCGGCAATAAAATAGGGACCCTCACCGGAAGCCACATGCCAGGAACCGACCATTTGCATAAGGCCGGTGTCATTAATTTGCGGTACAAATTGCTGGGTGAAAAACGAATCGAAATCCGTTTTGCGGAAATGACGTATGTCCCAGTATTGGATCAGTTTTACCGGCATCGTTTTTCTCCCCTATGAGACCAGTCCGGTGGCGACCAGTATCTTACTGCCGAATCCACTGACCATCGTCAGCAGTTTCGATGTGAGCTCCTGGTATTTTTCACTTCCAATAGCAGCTAAAATTTGTTTAACACTGGAGCAGGAACCTTCAATGACGATGTTGGGGCCGGGGCCAATGGCCACATCCCATCCGCCAATAATTTTGATTCCCAGTACTTCCATGGCGGGAATGTGTTCATTTTTTATAAACTCTATATAGTCATCATATTTATCATAGTTTATATTGTAGTGGTGGTTGAAACGATAGTTTATATGTTCCGGAACGATTCCCTCCACAGGACCGGTGGGAACCAGCAGTTTGGTCTTATAATTTGTTACCAGGAAGTGCAGGAGATGGTTGAGTTTTTTGAACTCATCGAGCTGGAGGAGGTTGTTGATACTCTTAACGGAGTCTGCCACGCCCTCCATAATATTGAAAGGGCCTTCCCCGGATGCGACATGCCAGGACTCTACGATCTTAAGAAAACCGGTTTCATTGATACCGGGTATGTAGCTCTTGACAACAAATTTCCTGAACTCTTCTTCACGCTCAGGAAGAACATCCCAGTATTGAATGAATTTTACGATCATTTCTATTCCCCAAGTTAGTGGTGAACGAAAACCTGGTTGTTGGGATTTGTTGGGTTTCGCCCTAAATTACCAATTTTCGGTAGAAGCCTGCCTTTCGTAGGTTGGGTTGAGGTACGAAACCCAACAAAAAACAACGGGCTCAACCCAACCTACCAGAAACCGGACTTTTCGTTCAGACACTAGTTAACTTAACGTCAACTTTTCGTGGGAGTGGCTTTCCCCTCCGGGGCGTAAGCCCTACGGGCTGGAGGCAGCCACGAAAAGAAGTCGCTCTAAAGCTGTAATCGCTTAATCGCGGCTGGAAAGCCGCTCCCACAGAGGTTGCACCAATTCTTAAGTTAATGCATTGCACGCCCCCCATCCACAAGCAGGGTCTGGCCGGTGATGAAATCACTTTCGGTCGAGGCCAGGAAAAGAGCGGCACCCGTCAGGTCCTCTGGTTTTTCGAGTCGACCCAGTGGTGTTCTGGCCGTATCGTATTTACTTAAATCGGCTAACCCCCTGCTGGCCTCGGTGTCTGTGAAGCCGGGTGCCACGCAGTTTATGCAGATATTGTAGGGTCCCAATTCCACGGCCAGGGCCCGGGTAAGACCAATGATTCCGCCCTTGGATGCCACATACTGGGCAAAACCCTGGGAGCCGGTAAAAAAGACCTCGGAAGCCAGGTTGATGATTTTTCCGTAACCCTGATCCTTCATGTATGGAAAGACAGCTCTGGCAGCCAGAAAGGCACCTTTTACATTAACCGCCATGACCAGGTCCCATTCGGCCAGATCGATCTCGTAGAAAGGCTTGCGTTTGATGCCGTCATAGATGGCGGCGTTATTTACCAGAATATCAATGCGGCCGAATATATCAGCAGTTTCTCTGGCCATAGCCAGGGTATCTGTTTCGCGGGATACGTCGGCTTGAAACAAAGCGGCTTGCCCGCCAATATCTTCTATCCGTTTGACCGTCTCTTTCAGGTTGTCCATATCCTTGCGGGTGACGACCATGACCCGGGCGCCTTCTTCGGCCATTTTGAGGGCAAAGGCCCGGCCCAGTCCCTTGGCGCCGCCGGTCACGATAGCCACCTTATCTTTCAAACGCATGTCAACTCCTTATTTCTATAATTCCCACTTCCCCATTCTTTTCCATTCCGCATTCCACATTCCGCATTCATTTTAGTACTCCCTGCCTTTTTCTTCCCATATCTTAGGCAAGTCAAAATCTTCAACGATCTTTTTAAAGCAGTTGTAAGAGCTGCCGCGGCCAATCCCTCCGCAGGAATGCAGATTGGATGAGCAAATATACATATTATTTACGTTCGGGATCCGGTAGTTGGCGATTTCCGGAAGCGGTCGAAAGCGGTCGTGCATGGAGAGCATCATGGCGCCTTCCGCCCAGCCCCCCTCTTTCATATCCGGATGGCGATAGGCCACATCCAGGGGTGTCTGAATATTATGAGCGATGACATTATCCCAGGTCATGTTGGGGGCATAAATTTGCCAGTCTTTGAGCATATGGTCCACAACTTCCCGTTTCATTTTTAGCCAGTCCTTCTCGGAAAAGAAGCGCAGCGGCGCGGCAAATTCCTCAAGCAGGATTGTGTGTTTGCCTTCAGGGGCTCGATTCTGGTCCCAGATGCTGTCGGCGGCCGCCAGCAGAAACATCTTCCCCGGACTCGGGAAGCCCTTGGTAAAGATTTCAGACATATATTTATAGGCCATGTAGTCCTCATCCTTGGGACCCATGTAAAGCCGCGGCTGTTCTCCCAGATCGGGGTTGAAACTTTTGGCCTTATAGTCCGGAAGCTCATGCAGGGCCACATTGCCCCAGAAGATCTGGGAGCGGTCATAATCGATGTTTTTAATGCGGTGAAGCAGCCGGTCGGCGAGCTTTGTGCCGCTGAGCATGCGCAGCATGGTTTGCGGCACTCCCAGGTCACTGACCACCAGTTTGCGCGCTTCGACCTCGGTTCCGTTGACCAGTTTTATCCCCACCGCCCGGTTGCCCTCCAGAACTACCTTGTCGACTTCACTTTCGACAAAAAACTGTCCTCCCATGGAGCTGAATGATCGTTGCAGGGCATGGGTAATGGCATGGGTACCACCCGATACAATCGATGCGGATTCCAGTGAGAGCACCAACCCCAGCATATGAACGACCTGGTAGACGCCCATGGCATCTATGGGGAAAGAGCCCGAAGAGGTAGCAATCGCCCGCATGAACAGCAGCCGCATTTCGGTGCTTTCAAATAGGTCCCGGGCAACCTGGACACCACTCATGTAATGCCAGACAGGATCAAAACCGTATTTTTTATCGGTGAACAGTTCTTCCAGCGGGTTGGGTACGCCCCACGGGGTTGGCGGGCTGTAACGGTATCTGCGAAAAGCCGCCCGCCATCTTTTTTCATATCTTTCGGTGATCCATTCATACATGTCGGCATCGCGTTTTGAAAATCGGGCGATTTCGTTGTAAGTCTTTTTAAAATTGTCATCGGAAAATTCCTCTTCGCCCGTATCCGGATCCGTCACGCGAAAAGCGGTATATCCCACAAAGCAGGTCTCATCCGGGAAGACCATGGCCTCATTGCCCTCCGGGAAGACGTAGTGCAATCCAAAATCTCTCAGATTAAAATCATGATAGGCCGGGTTGCCGAACATGCGGGTGAAGTGGGCACAAGGATTCTGCAAAAAGGCCGGCGCCGGCAGTTCATCTCCGCAGGCGCCTCCTCCCAATTCCTGAAGTCGTTCAAAGACACCGGTTTCCAGGCCGGCATTCTGCAGGTAGTTGGCTATAATGGTTGCGTGATGCCCGCCTCCGATCACGACGGCGTCAAAGCTCATATCGGCCATAATTATTGCTCCTTTCACCGGAAATCATTTCAGCTCAATTTAATCTCTTTTAGGGTTTAATTCCCCGCAACCAAATATCAGAAGTCAGAGAACAGAGGTCAGAAGACAGATATTCCGGCTTCAAATCGTCCTGCTCAACGCGCCATGCCCTATGCCACATCCCCGCCACCCGTATCTCATCCGTTCAATCTATTCAATCCGAAATCCGAAATCCCAAATCCGAAATCGAAAGACCCGCAACCAAGATTAGTTG
>JAIVWA010000451.1:0-4367 GCA_049190255.1 Gammaproteobacteria bacterium
TTCGACATTCTTCGGTTCTGCGGTTCGCTTTTTAAGTTTGTGTAGTTTCACACGAGGTTTCGGGTTTCAGCTCCGGAGTTTCTGAATCCTGACACCTGACACCTGACACCTGAAACCATTATTTTAGACCCTGAACCTTAACCAACATGAAAAAACGTCGTGACATAGAAATCTTCAGCCTGTCGTTTCTAGATGTGATCTGCTGTGGGTTTGGTGCCATCATACTGTTGTTTGTACTGTCCAAATTTGCCGAACCGATTATCATTGAAGAAGTGCGGGCAGACCTTCAATTAGAAGTGCAGCGGCTGGAAGAGGAGCTTCATGAAATCCGGGGCCAAACCGCCGTCCTTAATCGCGAATTGATTGCCAAAAAAGAACAACTTTCCCAGGAAAAGAAAAGACTCGCCCGTCTCCAGGGTGACCTGTCCGAGATTAAAGGCGAATTTTCCGCCTCCAGCCAGTATGCCGAGGTCCAAAATATAATTGAAGGAAAGCTTGCCAGAGCGCTTCAGGAATTAACCGCAGAGATGAAACGGCTGCTGAAAAAAATACCCCGTAAAGTCGACCGTTCCGTCGGGGGTATCCCCGTTGACAGCGAATATATTATCTTTATTATCGACACTTCCGGCAGCATGCAGCGCAATGCCTGGGCCCTGGTTCAGAAAAAATTGCAGGAAACCCTGGAAGTATACCCCCAGGTAAAGGGTATCCAGATTATGAACGACATGGGCACCTACATGTTTTCCCAATACCGGGGGAAATGGATCCCCGACACCCCCGCCCGTCGCCGGGCAATAATTTCCAATATGAGTGTCTGGCGCTCATTTAGCAACAGCAGCCCGGTGGAGGGTATCACGGCAGCCATCAACACCTATTACGCCGGAGATAAGAAAATCAGTCTATATGTATTCGGTGACGAATTCAGCGGCAAAGCCATACAGCCGGTTATCGACCAAGTGGATAGAATCAATAAAGTCACAAGGGATGGATCGCGTCGCGTTCGGATCCATGCGGTGGGGTTTCCGGTGATGCTGCAGGATAGATTCGGACCGGGCAACAGCGGCGAGCGGTTTGCCACCCTCATGCGGATTTTGTGCCAGAAAAACGGCGGCACGTTTGTAGGATTAAATTCTACCCGACGTTAATTTATGTACCATAAATATAATAGAAAAATGATACTGGATATCTCAGGATGACGTCAAAGTAAATCCCAACTCCCAAGCACCAAATTATTTGGGATTTAAAGAACTTAGTTCAGGATAGGAAGAAATAATAATCAATTCGAGTTTTGCAAATTAAAGACAGGGAACCATTCTATGCTTCTCCGATGGTGTGGTTCTGGATGAAATTACTGAGGCGAACCTGTTGCTCCGGGGTAAGTGCTCCAAACTGCAGGCCGATTTGGCGCATTTTGATTGAGCTAAAATTAAGAAATTATTTAATTTGATGAATCCTATTCCAGGTTCCGAATTACGCTTGACAAAATTGTCATTCCTTACTAATTATAGCTCCTTTATCCTTTGATCCAATCTACGAACTTATCGCGCAATGCGAAACAGACAATAAAACTTACAGGGAAAGGAGAAAAAAACAAATGTCAACATTGATTCCACCTCATGGCGGAAAAGGTCTGACCTGCTGCCTGCTCGAAGGCGCTGAGTTGGACGCTGAAAAGAAAAAAGCCGAAGGCCTCACCAAAATTTCCATTTCACCGCGTGAAAAAGGCGATCTGATTATGATGGGTATCGGCGGGTTCAGCCCTCTTACCGGTTTTATGACCAAAGCGGACTGGAAAGGTGTTTGTGACAACTATTTAATGGCCGATGGGACCTTCTGGCCCATCCCGGTGACCCTGTCAGCCACCAAAGATGATGCGGCCGGCATCAATGAAGGCGATGAGATTGCCCTTTACGATCCTGAAGGCGATGAAATCATGGCCACCATGAAAGTCACCGAAAAATTCGAACTGACCGAAGCCGACAAAACGTATGAGTGCGAAAAAGTCTATATGGGCGAAGGCACTCCCTCAGCCGAAGAATTCTGGAAAATCGCCAAAGATGATCACCCGGGCGTTCAGATGGTCATGGAGCAAAAAGACATCAGCCTTGCCGGACCGGTCAAGGTACTGAGCGAGGGCGAGTACCCGACGAAGTATGCCGGCGTTTATATGCGCCCGGAAGAATCACGCAAAATTTTCGAAGACCGCGGCTGGAGCGAAGTTGCCGCCCTGCAGCTGAGAAACCCCATGCACCGTTCCCATGAATATCTTTGCAAAATCGCCGTGGAAGTTTGCGACGGTGTTTACATTCATTCCCTGGTGGGTAATTTGAAACCTGGGGATATTCCGGCCGAAGTTCGGGTAAAATGTATTGATTCCCTGGTGAAGAACTATTTTGTCGAAGAAAAGGTTGTCCAGGGCGGCTATCCGCTGGACATGCGCTATGCCGGCCCCAGAGAAGGCCTGCTGCACGCCACCTTCCGTCAGAACTACGGCTGTTCGCGGATGATCATCGGCCGCGACCATGCCGGTGTGGGTGACTTCTACGGCATGTTCGAGGCCCAGACCATTTTTGACAAGATCCCTCAGCCGGATGAATCCGGTAAAACGCTGCTGTGCACACCCCTTAAGATCGACTGGACCTTCTACTGCTTCAAATGTGACGGCATGGCTTCTCTGCGAACCTGCCCGCACGAAAAAGAAGACCGCGTGATGCTCAGCGGAACCATGCTGCGCAAGATGCTTTCTGAAGGTGGTGAACTGCCTGATCATTTTGGAAGAGATGAGGTTGTTGCGATTCTGCGCGAATACTACGAGGGACTGACGGAGAAGGTTGAGATTAAGCTGCACGGAGCTGCTACCGGAGATGATAAGAAGTAACTGACGACCTCACTCGATTCCAAATCCAAAAGGGAGCTGCCGCAAGGCGCTCCCTTTTTTTCAGATTTCCATGCATCCTCATTCATGAAGTCATCATTTCTTCGAGATATCGATTTTTTTCTGCCCATATGTTGTTCAACCAACGCTGCAGCTCTGCCCGAAAGTGCCGATCATTGGCATAATCACCAAGCAGTTCAGGGCTCACCGGCAGTGAGCGCACGCGAACTTCAATCTTCCGGATCTTACCACAAATAAAGGCCCAAAAGCTTGTGACGCCGTCGGGATACACGATGGTAACATCCAGTATGCGGTTAATTTGTTCTCCCATGGAGCTGAGCACTAACGCGGTACCGCCGGCCTTTGGTTTAAGTAGATGAGAATATGGCGATTGCTGCCTACGATGCTTTTCATTTGTGAAACGGGTACCTTCCACAAAATTCATAATAGAGACCGGTATTTTTTTAAACTTCTGGCAGGCCTTGCGCGTTATTTCTATATCTTTGCCTTTTAAGTGAGGCTTTTTCTGGAGATAACTTTTGGTATACCTTTTGACAAAAGGAAAATCCATCGCCCACCATGCCTGACCAAGAACCGGAAACCATAACAGCTCTTTTTTTATAAAAAACTTCAAAAATGGGATTTTCCGATGAAATATCCTCTGAAGCACCACGATATCCACCCAGGACTGGTGATTGGCCAGAACCAGATACCATTCAGAGCGTTCCAGAGTCTCTAGACCTTGAACTTCCCATCGGGTGTTGCCGGCAATCAGCCTCTGGTTTTGGTTGTTGACCCAGATCCAATTTTCGGCAATGGCATTTAGAATCCGACTGCATCTTCGCCTCCAGGATTCCAAAGGGACCGCCGCTTTGGCAAGCACCAACCCAAACAACGGTATGCACCAGAACACCGTGTTCAAAATATATAAAATCAGGGATAAACTGCCCCGAACTGCTCCCGGTAAAGTATAATACATCATTCCCCCTATCGGATTTCGGTAAAAACAAATTCGCGTTTCTAGTTTCTAGGGTAACGAATTTTTGACCTTTCGGCAATAATTTTCGCATAGGATCCAAAATGAAAATAAAAAAGGGGAGCCGACAGAGCTCCCCTTTTGTGCTTTTAGTACCTATTTATTGAAATCACATCATGTTTGCACATGATTTATGCGACAGCCAGGTTGAATATTTAAGCAATTCTATCGATTTTAATAAAAAAGACAGAGCGAAGCGATACCACAAATCTTCAATCGTTCCGCCGCAGGCGGATCAATATTCAATCCCGGCTTGGGTGATTTAAAAATTCCGCCCGGCATACTCGTTGTAAGTCATGGCCACCGTGCGGTACACCAGATGGGCCAGCTTGGAGAAAGGCAGATAGGCAAATAAGACCCACACCAGCATCAGGTGAATGTAGTACACCAGAAAGGTAACAAAGGCCCAGTCGGCCAGTCGGGCCAGTTCCGTCCCCATACCGGTGACACCCAGCC
>JAIVWA010000452.1:0-4362 GCA_049190255.1 Gammaproteobacteria bacterium
CTCGGAGATTAAGGAGATGGCGGAAGAGTTTTTGCGAGAGCACGGTATCAAACCGCTTTGGCGTTAGTAGAAGGAGATGGAAGTCGTGGTAGCTGCAGCTTTTAAGCATCCGGTATCGAGCTCAATAAAACTGTGCCTAAGTATTCAGTTTTGATACTGTTACAAACAAGTTGAGTTAGTCAACTCAGTCAACAACGTCCCCAAGATTCTCCTTAAGCACTGATCAAACCCTGACCCTATACTTCTGCATACTTCTCAGTTTTCACAATAATGTAAATAGTAAATAATTCGGATGTGACCCATATCCTTCCAATAATCTTGACCAAAGGGCGACAGTAATGAATGAGCTTGATGTCTTTTCATCTATATCTACCGAGGGTCTATGAGCCCCTGAAGTAATAATGATTCCCGTGATCGGAATTATAGTGGTGATATTAATTGGCAAGTTCGGCCCAAGGTTTATCAAACTTCTCGCCAGGATCAGGAGCTGAATAGGGTCAGGGAACGCTCCGGGCATTGATAAGCAAGCCCTACTGTAATGTTACTGGATGTCCCTTTTCCTTTTCTCCTGACCACTCAGTTATTTATATTATAACTAACGCGATAGATAGCACCGGCCCGATCGTCCGACACCAGCAGTGCGCCATCCGGCATCACCAGCACATCCACGGGACGTCCCCATGCTTTTTCGCCCTGCAGCCACCCTTCGGCAAACGTTTCGTAGCGAATCGGCCGGTTGCCGTTCAGGATCACCCGGGTAATCCGGTATCCGATCGGCTTGCTGCGGTTCCAGGAACCGTGTTCAGCGATAAATATATTGTGTTTATACTGGAGCGGGAACATACTGCCGGTATAAAATTTCATTCCCAGGGAAGCCACATGCGGTCCCAATTTAAGTTCAGGCGGTGAGAATTGATCACATTGACGCTTTTGTCCGTATTCGGGATCCGGTATATCTCCGCCATGGCAATACGGAAAGCCAAAGTTCAAACCTTTTTTGAACCCTCTGTGCAAGGTGTCGGGCGGTAAATCATCCCCCATCCAGTCGCGACCGTTGTTGGTGAACCAGAGCTCTTTTGTTTGCGGATGCCAGTCAAATCCAACCGAATTGCGCACACCGCGGACGAATATTTCCAGCTGACTGCCGTCGGGTTGCATACGCATAATGGTTGCAAAGCGCCGGTCTTCTGTTTCACATATATTGCAGGGTGCCCCCACCGGCACATAGAGCATGTCGCCAGGTCCGAAGGCCATATATTTCCAACCGTGATGTTTATCTCGGGGAAAGGTGTCATTGACAACCACGGGAGCAGGGGGTGAATGCAGGCGGTTTTCGATGAGATCAAAACGCAGAATCCGATTTACTTCAGCGACATACAGCGATCCTTGCCGGAAGGCAACGCCGTTGGGCATATTCAGTCCCTTGAGCAGGGTGATGACTTCATCCACGCGAAAGTCTGCATCGCGGTCGACAACAGCGTAAACATTGCCCGCCTTGCGGGTTCCGACAAACAGGGTTCCGCCGGGGCTCATCACCATCGAACGCGCATCCGGGATATCGGCAGCATACAGATCTATTTTAAATCCGGCCGGCAGCTTGATGAGATCAAGATTGATACCATCGTAACCGCCTGCTGGCCCGCAAGAAACAAGCGCTGTCAACAGAGAAAAAAAGGTAACCAACCCTGTGAATGCCCAGATACGGTGCAACCTCATAAGAAACCGTACCCCCTTTCGGCTTTATTGTTGTCGTCACTTTTACGTCAAGATAATATCGATACCACGGTGACGCAAGCATTTCAAAAATCATAAACATCATTATTTAGGTGATTAATAGGTCAACAATGGTGTCTGACTGAGATATTCGGAAGAATCCAATTGGTTTAAAATGAAATGGGCGACATCGGCCCGCGAAATTTTGCCGGCTTTGACATCCGTCATATTGGTGAGCACCCGGTACGTACCGGTCATGGGCCCGTTTGTTAGAAAACCGGGCCTGACAATAATCCAGTTTACCTGGCTGTCCTTGATCAAGGATTCTTCCCGGTCCTTGTCATCATATATGGTGTTTAGCAACAATGGCTGAAATATTTTATCGTAGAAAAATCCACCGTGGCCCCTGCTGTCACCGGCGCCGATACCGGTGATGCTAATCAACAGGTTAACCCTGTTTTTGTCCATCGACTCCAGCACATTTGTTATACCCTCGGAAAAAACCGACACCGGCTTTCGCGTGGGCCTGATTCCAATACAGTTAATGACGGCATCCAGGCCTTCAGTTGTGCTGGCCACAGCGTTATTGTCACAAATATCTCCTTGCAGCACCTGAAGCCGTTCGTGTTCAACCGCGAGTTTCTGTGGAGATCGAGCCAAAACGGTTATGTCATGATCTTTTATAAGCGCCTGCTGAAGGACCCGTAAACCGATGCCACGGGTGGCTCCAATGATTAATATTTTCATAGGGGTTTTCCTCCGCCGAAATTACTTTAATCATTACTCTACCCTTTCCCTTAGGCAACAGCCCGTTAGGATGTGACCCTCTTCTTTTCCTTAGTTAGACAATATCGAAAAACAGGTCCAACAAAAAAGGCAGTCGATGCCCATATTAATTCTTCAATCGGTACGCCACCAACTGAAATTCCGGTAAGAGCTGCCTGATACCACCAGTTATCGACAACATGGGGAAAAAGTCTCAGGTAGAATCCCCAATAAAATATCCACATAAATATTCCAGAGATTATTCCGGTTTGAATGGCAGCTAAAGTCCATCGAGGGCGCAAAATAATTATGCTCGTGCCGCCAACAAAGAGTGTTATGCTAATTGCATGAAGTGAGTTAAAGTTTAACAAAGCTGTCATGGCGCCCATGACAAAAAGGCAACAAATCACAACCAGCAAGAGCTTAATAAATCCCAACAGGTAAAATCGCTCAAATTCTTTATCCCCAGAGCTCCTGGCTAAAATATCGAAAATTCCAGCGGCTAAGCCGCCATAAGCAAAGGCAAACAAATAATCCTCTATGCCAAAAGTCCATTTGCCAACTTCTAATTTCAGCATATACACAGGATTCCAATAATCTTTTAAATGCCAATATTCACTTATAGGTCCTGCATGCCCCCACGCTATGCTTGACCATAGGATGACTTTTCTGCTTTTCGGCACAAAAATATACATACCGAGCCACACTGCCAAAAAGAATAATGAGCCTATGGCATAAACGTACATTTTAATTTAATCTCTTGAGATAGGAAAATTTGTTTAATACGCCAAATCCCTAAATCCGAAAAGCTCGCTCATGAGCTTACATAAATTCCTTTCTCCACCCTTTTAATTTTGCCCTGTTTGAATGTCCGTTGAAGAATGTTAGTGACCTTTTTTTGATTGAAACCGGTCTTCTTCATTAGAGTTGCTGTATCAACCCCTTTCTTGGATCTTTTGATAATATTCAGCACTTGATCGGTTGCCGTCAGCTTTGAGCTTCTCTTTTTTGCAGGTGCTTTTTTCGCCGGGGCTTTCTTGGTGGTTTTTGCTGTGACTTTTTTTGTGCCTTTGATTTTCTTACCCTTATCAAACTCCTTTATCAGCTTTTCCATCTTTCTTTCGAGAGCCTTGATTTCCCGCTGTAGAGACTGCAGATCCTTTTTCAAAATTGCCATTACGTTCTCCTTTCTTGTTAATGCTGTTATTTTTTTGTCAGCCGGTAATTGTTTGATCCAGTATTCCAGTTTACAATCAAAGATTTCCCTTTGGTTATAGCGTTCAGGTCAAATTAAAAAGCTTTGAGAGCATCGTCAATGTTGGCGACGATCGGCACAACGGCGTCAATCCCAGTAATCTCAAAGAGTTCCCTGATATAGTCCTGCATGGAGCAGAGCATAATCCGGCCGTCTTCACGCTGGAGGGCTTTGAAGGCTTTTAAAATCACGCGCAATCCGGCACTCGAGATGTAGTCAATATCCTTAAAATCAACAACCATGTTTTTTGACCCATCAAATATCGCCTGAAAAAGCTTTTTCTCGAATCCCGGGGAAGTATTAGTATCCAGGCGGCCGATGAGCCGATAGATGTTGATGTCATTTTGCATTTCTGCAATTATTTCCACTTACTGTCCTCCCAGTCTTATTGATGCACCTCCATACTCCTACCTATATGATTGGGTAGCATATCCTAAAATAGTAAATATGTCCAATTCAATTCGGTAGGTGAATGGACAATAAAAAATTAAAAATATCGGATGATGCATAACTGCCTCAACATCACCCGATATTATATTAAGTGCCTATACATTTGCATCATAACTTCAGGTTTCGAACATGGTTCACGGATAATAACCCATTTTGGCTTGAGCGACTAATCTCATAAT
>JAIVWA010000453.1:0-4360 GCA_049190255.1 Gammaproteobacteria bacterium
CTATCCCTGAAGGCAAGCCGGATCGCACCTGTCCCCCTTCGCCAGGGGGGCAGGTGTGATCGGGTTCTTGGCTCCGAATCTACTTCCTGCACAATTCGGGTTTGAGCAAAGCCCTCATTGATCGGTCTTTAAGATTGAAGTTTTTGCTTAAAGTGTCGATCCATCTAAAGACCGGTAAAAATCTAATTTGAAATTTCCACAGAATGCAGGTATCATTATAAACAATGAAATCGCCAAAACCGAACAAACATTCGAAGAGCCGTCCAGGGAGAAAAGATTTGTCCGTTGATGCATTTGACCGTCGTGCTGCGGAACTGACAGAATTATTGAAAGCGTGCCGGGATCTAAGCGATATTTTGAATCCCGATGAGCTTTATGCAACCTTTGCCGGTATAATCAAAAATAAATTCGGGATTTCTAAACTGGGTCTATTTGTTTATGATCCGGAAAAAGAAACCTTTGAACTGGTTTTCAGCTATGGCCTGGGGAAATTAAATTTTAAATTTAAAAGAGGTAAAAAAAAATTATGGGAAACCATTCTTCAGGACAAGCCCTTTGCCGTGGTTGACAAAGCGGGAGACCCCCTTTTCCCGAAGTTTCTTGAAAAACAGGATTTAAAAATCCTGCCGTCCAGACTTTGGGTTCCCCTGGTCATGAGGGGGGAGGTAATCGGCCTTCTAACCATGGGACCGAAGGCCGGAAGTCAACCGTTTGACAATTTCGACCTCTATTTTCTGCAGCAAATTTCCGCCCAGGCAGCCGTGTCGATAAACACCTGCCGCCTTTACGCGCGGCGTAAGAGAGAAAAGGAAGATTTAGATAAAACCCTGCAAAACCTGTCGCTGCTTTACAGCATCGGCAAGGCCATGAACTACATCAGTGACCTGAAGAACCTTCTGCAGTATATCTTGAGCCAGGCCGTTGAGATCACTTCGGCCGAGAAGGGCTCGATCATGTTATATAACCTTGAAACCGATCGGCTAAATATTCGTGTACTGGCGGGACTGGAGGATACAGAATACCAGGAGAAGGTCAACAACAACGAAATCAGCTGCCGCAGTTTCAAACCCGGGGAAGGGATCGCCGGACGGGTTTTTATGACCTCCCAACCCATGATCGTCAACAATATCCGGGAGGATGATCTGTTTATCAAGTCGGAGACCTCCTATGTGCGTTCCATTGCCTGCATCCCGATGGTAGTCTACAGCGATGTTATCGGGGTTATCAACGTCACCAACAAAAAAAAAGGCAAAGAGTTCACCGATGAGGATGTTGAGATGTTAAAGGCCGTCGCCGACCAGGCCGCGGTGGCGGTAAACAAAGCACAGCTCTGGGATATGGCCGTGACGGATTCCCTGACCGGGCTCTACGTTCGCCGCTATCTCATGGTTAAACTTCAAGAAGAGATTCACCGGGCCGAACGCTATAACAAGCCACTTTCCGTTGTTATGGTCGACCTGGATCGATTCAAAAAGATTAATGATACCTACGGCCACGATGCCGGGGATCGTGCCCTGAAGACTATCAGTCAATTTTTTCAGAAGAACATCCGGGATATAGACGCCATCGGACGATACGGCGGTGAAGAATTCGTCATGCTGATACCGGATGCGGATAAGAAAGCAGCATTTTGTCTGGCGGAGCGGCTTCGCAAAGAGCTGGCCAAAGTAAAACTTGAAGATCTGCCGCCGATTACCATCAGCCTGGGAATTGCAACCTATCCGTCGGACGGCACCGACATTGAAGAATTGATCAAAAAGGCGGATGCTGCCATGTATGAGGCCAAGCGGAAAGGCCGCAACAGGGCTGTAAAATTTTCCAGGGCTATTAAGCTGATCCGAGATAATGACCCACAAGTAGATTAGTATCGACCAAAGCCCTGAAATCCTGACGCAATGCAACGTCAAAGTAGATCCTAAAACATTAAAATCCCAAGTCCCAAGCACCAAATCTCAAGGTTTCAGGTGTCAGGTGTCGGGTGTCAGGAAAAAGAAACATAGAAGCTGAAACCTGAACACCTTCCAGCCCGTAGGCTTACAGGCCGGAGGCGTGAAACCTCCATCTGTCCTGAAACCTTATATGAAACTACAAATAGTTGGAACAGCGAACCGCAGAATATCGAATCCTCCAGAGGCGGACTTATAAGCATCGAACCGCAGAATGTCGAAGGGTGGAATCGCTTTGCTCAGTCTTTTTTTAAATAGACCGTTCGACAAAAAGGCTCACGACAGGCCGTTCGACAAAAAGGCTCACGACAGGCCGTTCGACACAAAAGCTCACGACAGGCCGTTCGACAAAAAGGCTCACGACAGGCCGTTCGACACAAAAGCTCACGGCAAGCAGAATACATTACTTCGACATTCGACATTCATTATTCGATATTCGCTTTTTCAAAGTTTCTTCTACGATCAGACTGGACGCTCGCGGCCAGAGGTGGCGCTGACACCTGACACCCGAAACCTAAATCCTTGGTGCTTGAAATTTTCATGATTTTCATTAAGCAACTAACTTTCGTATATTCAGTGAATTATCTGTTTAATGACGTAGCCCTGAAATCCTGACGATTTCCGAATTGACATTTCGGCCACGATTGTGCTTGTATCTGTTTAGCGAAATTGATATTGAGCATCCAAATCAATAGTCAATTCCGGTTTATCCGGGTTAGGAGATTGTATGGCTGATATTATGGACGTTATCAAGGATAGAGATCCGCAGGAAAGGGAATTTCATCAGGCGGTCAGTGAGGTCATGGAATCCGTCAAGCCGGTTTTGGATCAAAACCCGATTTATCGGCAGGCCAAGATTCCGCAAAGACTGGTGGAGCCGGAACGCGTGATTATGTTCCGGGTACCCTGGGCCGACGACCAGGGAAATGTTCAGGTGAACAGGGGTTTTCGGATTGAAATGAACAGCGCCATAGGTCCTTATAAAGGCGGACTGCGGTTTCATCCCTCGGTCAATCTGGGCATTTTAAAATTCCTGGCGTTTGAACAGGTCTTTAAAAATGCCCTTACCACCTTACCGATGGGCGGGGGAAAAGGCGGTTCCGACTTTGATCCTAAAGGCAAATCCGACAACGAAGTGATGAGGTTCTGTCAAAGCTTTATGAGCGAGCTGTTTCGTCATATCGGACCGGACACGGATGTACCGGCGGGTGATATCGGCGTCGGGGCCCGGGAAATCGGCTATCTTTTCGGAATGTATAAAAAGCTGCGCAACGAATTTACCGGGATTTTGACCGGAAAGGGCCTGAACTGGGGCGGCAGCTTGATCCGCCCGGAGGCCACGGGCTACGGTTCGGTTTATTTCGCTGCCGAAATGCTGGCCACCCGTAATGAAACCCTGGAAGGCAAAACCTGCCTGGTTTCGGGTTCCGGCAATGTGGCCCAATTCACCACCGAAAAACTCATCGAACTGGGCGCCAAAGTGGTGACTTTATCAGACTCTTCAGGCTACATCTATGATGAAAGCGGTATTGACAGCAAAAAGCTTGAATATATCAAGGTCCTTAAAAATGTGCGCCGGGGCCGCATCAGTGAGTATGCGGAAAAATTTTCCTCCGCTGTGTACACAGATGTGGATCCAGCTATAGATCACAATCCCCTCTGGAACCACAAAGCCGAGTGCGCCTTTCCCAGTGCCACCCAGAATGAAATTAACGCCAAAGATGCCCAGAATCTGATCGATAATGGTGTTGTTCTGGTCAGCGAAGGCGCCAATATGCCCACGATGCCGGATGGCATTAATATTTTTAAGGATCACAAAATTCTTTACGGTCCGGGTAAGGCGGCCAATGCCGGCGGGGTGTCGGTTTCCGGGCTGGAGATGACCCAAAACAGCATGCGGTTATCCTGGACCCGTGAAGAAGTGGATGATCGCTTAAAGCTCATCATGAAAACCATTCACCGCACCTGTGTGGATGCCGCTGAGCAGTATGGGCAGCCCGGCAACTATGAGGTCGGTGCCAATATCGCGGGTTTTGTTAAGGTGGTGGATGCGATGCTGGATCAGGGTCTCGTCTAACGTGCATGGCGCATAGGGCATAGCGCATGGCGCATAGGGCATGGGGTGGGGCATGGCGCATAGGGCATGGGGCTTAGCGCATAGCGTGAAGAGGCGTATCATATTCCGATATATCTTCTTTAGTAACGCTAAGCGCTCTGCGCTCTGCGCTTTGCCACGATATGCCCGGCAATCTTATGCTGAATCTTATTATTATCATAGCAGCTGTGTCTTTGCTTGCCGGGCTTCTGGTTTTTGAAAAAAATGGAAATCAGAAGGGCAAGCTTCCCACCAAGACGACCCTTTCCTGCCTCTTTATTCTAACCGCTGTGCTCCAACCCCATCCCTTCCCCGAATA
>JAIVWA010000454.1:0-4353 GCA_049190255.1 Gammaproteobacteria bacterium
GACTCTGATTTCAATGTCACCAAAGTTTTTGCTTAATTGTCCTTGTCAAGCACTTTTATAATTAAATTCCTGACACTGAAAGATACAGAAGATTCTCAGTCTCCCTCGGCTAGTTTGACTCAAACTGCCCTTCAGCATGAGCCATTATTACTGGCAAATCAGTTTCGATTAGATTGAAATTTAAAAAAGAAATCTTCCAAACACGCTTGCTTGTCTGATTCTTTTTCCCTGATTCAACATTCAGCCCTCTTCATACCTGTTTCGTATGGTGAGTTGCCACCCCGCTAAGCACTGGTAGCCCTGGAGAGGACTGTTTGGCTTGTGAGGTTCAACTGGTTAATTGATACTCCCAGGCAACCAATTTAGCGATCAGCGCGAATCGGTTTTGCCATGTTGCCTCAAACAACCGCCGGACATGGCGGCAGACAGCGGAAAATTTTTCACGGCTCTTTTCAAGAATGAGCTTTAACTTGTTTTCCCAAAAGGCTCTTTGCAGGGACAAGCCGCCAAATACGGCGCTGTCACTGAGGCGAAAGGCCAAATCATTTTCCGGCGTGCTTTCGTCGCACTCCGTCACCAGAATTTTGTATTCTGCTTCCAACTCCTGAAGCCACCCCTGACGCTCAATCTCGGCAAATTCCCGCAGACTTTCTTCTTGCCGACGAAGATCTATCTCCTCCTGGCTATTCTGGATCACCTTTACAAGATAACGATGGGCCGTTTTGTTGCGCAGACGCCCTTTGTTACGCTCGGTACCGAAAATCGCCAGCCCCTGACGGATTGCCTCCGGGGTGTAACGCGCAGCGAGCCATTGCCGAGTCTTGCCCTCTGGATCCATATCTTCTATCCCCAAGCGCCTGAAGCCTTCATCCAATATGATACGGCTTGTCGGCAGGGTCGGCAGGACGTCAACACGCCTCGTTTCGGTATGATCAGAATGTAATTGTTCAATGAACTTGCGGTCTTTGTCCGGATCCGGGCAGGTTTCCCGTAAAACCTGCTGCCGGCTCTTTCCATTAAACTCAGCGCGTCCTGCGTGGTTGAGCCCAGCGGTATAGGCACGCACAATCTCGCCGACAGCGCTACGTATGAGCTCGTTTTTACTGCTGTCGTCGAGGTGGATGGTGCCCACGGCCTGTTCATATTTGCCGAATTCCCCTTCAATAACAGCCTTATTCTCAGGCCGCTTTTGGGTGGCCGGGATCATCTTTGTTGTCTTTTCAATATGCCCCCGCAACCTGTGATCATCATGAATCGGCTTGTTGTCATGAATCAGGGCCTGCGGTGCCCGGCCAACAAAAGCACAGCTGCTCTCAAAGGCATCCCGTACACCATCAGCACATTCCGTTTCAGTCACAACCACCGCCGTATGGCAGGCGGTCGCCTGATCTACCATCGCTTGCCAATTGAAGCTCCACACTTCACCACCGGCTGTAAATGCCACTTTCACCGTCTTGCCATCTGTCACCAGGATATTACCTGGTTGACATCGTATCGTGGAGCCCCGGTAGCGAGGCGCCTTTGCCGACCGCACCGGTAACATCCCACAAATGACCAAAACCTTACGAATTGGAGTTGGTCCCAGCCTCATACGGACTGTTTCGTATTTGAAAAAGTCCCGGATACCCCCTTGCCAGGTTGCGAAATCATCGACAATGCGTCGAAAATCTGCACTTGCCGAAAGCGGCATATAAGCAATCGGTCGATGTTGAGGTTCGCCATAGGCCTGCCCCTTGTCCTTGTTACACCAAACCCTGAAAGTTGAGTAAGGGACCTCCACCTGCCTGCAAAACCATTCCGGCGATCCTTCCCACTCGTCATGCAGCTCGAGAATGAAACGGATAAAACCGTCGCTGTAGGTAGCTCGTCCGCCGCTATGGACCACCACAGCCCCGGGATAATTCAGGCGATAGCGCAGAACCTTCTCGCGCAGTTGCCAACCCTGCGACTCTTGGCCACCGGCATCGGAGACCGGATGATTGGAGGGACGCCCGGGGCCTGCAAGTTCCAACTCTGCCAGGGCTTCTTCCAACTGATTTTTCCGTTCATAGACCTGTGTTCTATTGACTCCGGCAGCGTTACAAACCGTGGCCAGGGGGCCGCTTAGGTTTACCCCCATGTCGGAGGCATATTCTTTAATAATTTTGTCCAAGGCGATTAAAGTCAGCTTGCTATTTTTGAGATTTTCTTTTATATTCATATTCGGGTATGGGTGGCTTTTTCGTGTGGTTTTGTGACCTTCTTTATTACGAATCAGCCACCCTTTTTCAACCTCTTACCCGAGAATTTTCTCCCCCATCAGCCATATCTGCGCTCGGCCGCCGTAAGAAACAACCCTGAACAGATCCAGACCACGGCTATCGGCACTGGTGAGCTCCGCCGTATCGGCCCCTAATCCCTGTTCGATCCTTTTCAGGGTCTGCTCCGCCACCCCGTAGAACCGATCCGCCGGCACCAAAAGCCCGCCAAGGCCATGATGGGTACGCCGGTGGTTGTAGTGCTCCACCCATCGTCCTGTTGCCCGGGCGGCATCAGTCAGGTCCATGAACTCATTTTGCGCCACGCACTCCTTTTGAAAACTGGCGTTGAGGGCCTCAACTTTGCCGTTAACCGCGGCCTCTTTGGCAAGGTAATAGTTGATCTCATAGTCTTCCAACAGGGCCTCAAAGCGCGACAACCCTTTCCAGGAATGGAAAGCAGAACCTCTATCGGTCATCACCCCATCGGGTCGACCATATCGTTGTACCGCCAGATCAAAGCTTTCAATCACCGGATCAGCTTTCTCGGTTGGGGCCATTGCCCAGCCGGCGATGAACCTGGAGTAATCATCTTCGATGAACAACACGCACTGTCTTTGCTTATGGACGTAAAAGTGATAAAAATCCAGGTGATACAGTTCCCGGGGCCGTCCTGCCTCATAGCGTCCGACATGCTCCTTGCGCTTGAGCGTCGGCGGCAGATAACCATTTTCTTCCATCACATGCCGCACCGTGCCTACCGAAACTTTGAAGCCTGAACGCTTGAGCATATTGCGAACCTGACTCGGTCCGTAACCGGGGTGCTGACGCCACATATTTATAATCCGACGATTCCTATCTAACGTGGGATCCTCTACTTGGATTTTCCCCACTCCCCCCGATGATCCATCCTTTCCCCCACGGCGCTTCAAGGCACGGCGCCATTCGTAGATTGAGGTGTCGGTCACATTGAACTTCGCCGCCGCCGCCTCAACACTGTTGGCTTTGGCGTATTCAAGGATCTCCTCCTTCTGGGCTTTCGAGTAACGCTTACCCCTGGCTGGACAAGTTTTCTTTTTTGCAAGGCCTGACGCCCCACTGTCAACATTTGTCGATAACATTTGTGGTCTCCTCTCTTTAGGTTGATGCTGAGAGGGACCGAGATCTTATATGCCCTTCATGTCAGAAATTCTCCTTCACCCTCTGATGAAGAATTATAGTCTAAGACAGATAAGTCAATCAGGAAATTACAGCAGGACTTATATTGATTCTCTTGTTTAAATCTATGGAAAGGAAAAATTTAAATATTTGAGTTCTTTTCGTCAGTCTGGATTTACATTTTCATGAGAAACGGCCTGGAAGGTAAAATAAATCAAGGGGATCGAAATAGATACAAGTCCGCAGGAGAGAGAAAAATTGCAGGCTTCCTTGGCTGCAATAATATCCGATACCTGTATGAAGCTCCCGTGTTGATCAACTCATATGACTCCAAAACGCGGATCTGGTACCCTGACTTTTATCTGCCGGAGTTTAAAACTTACATCGAATACTACGGATTAGCCGGAGACCCGGATTACGAGCGGGGAATCAAGAAAAAAGAGCTTTCCTATCAGAAATCGGAAATGGACGTTATTTCGCTTTATCCCCGAACGTTTAGAGAAAACTGGAGAGGATATATTATGCAGGAACTGGAAAGCAACATCCTTCGGCGATACCACAATCTAATGGCCACACCCTATTGGTCCAAAAACAAACCTTCATTAAATAGTCAACGCTCCGAATACGGTTATCGCCCACCAACCATCAGATTATACTGATCGAACCTCTTTTCATTTTTTCTCGTAATCCACTTTTAATCATGACAATTCCGAAGGCACAGAACATTTGGCGATCAGTCTATTCATAAGCGAGTTCTAATCAGCGCACAAAATTCTATTAGACGGCTATCGAATTTTATCGGTAACCGTAATTTTGGAGGCGCGTTTCTGGCCCAGTATGGATTGCAGTGTAACGTTGTCTTTGCCGCCTCGTACCCAAATTTCAGCTGACAAACCATTTGAAAACATCTGGTCCTGGACTGACAGCCAGACAAAAGCGGTTGGCGGCATTTCTCGGG
>JAIVWA010000455.1:0-4338 GCA_049190255.1 Gammaproteobacteria bacterium
ATCATGGGAAACGATTCTTTCGACATAACGGGCCAGGGTGCGGCCGATGGCAAACATTCGAACCCCGATGGCGGGGTGGAAAAAATTAAAAAGATGGGCGCTGGCCACCGCCAGGCCGGCATAGGCGGCCGCGGAGATAAACCAGCCCGATAAGGCCAGAAGCCCTACGGCCGATGCCACCGCGAGCAGCCCGCACAGGATACCCAGGGCCATCCACCTTAAATGACCCCGAAATAATTTTAAAAAAGGTAACAGCTCTTGCCATCTTTTTAGCACGGTCATCACCTCTTGTTTGTAAATGAATAATGTCGAATGACTAATGACTAATGGTAGTCCGCCTGCGGCGGGTCCATTTAAAACACCAATTAAAAAACGATGGAGCGGAGCGACCTCCGCCATTAGCATTAGTCATTATTCATTAACTATTTGTTCCCAAAAGCCATCCGGTGAAATTTCCCTCCTGCGGCCGTCAGCTCGCTATAAGTTCCCTGCTCAGCAATTCGGCCGTTTTCCAGAACTATTATGCGGTTCGCCTGTTTGATGTTCATCAGCCGGTGGGTCAGGATAAGCACGGTTCGTCCCCGGGAAAGCGTTTCCAGGGCGCTGATAACCAAAGCTTCATTTTCGGCGTCCAGACCGGCGGTGGGCTCATCCAGCAACAATATAGGCGCACCTTTCAGGAAGGCGCGTGCCAGGGCAACCCGCTGGGCCTGTCCGCGAGACAGCCCGAAGCCTTGTTCTCCTACCAGCGTTTCGAGTCCCTCCGGCAGGTGGATTGAAAAATCCAGCACCCTTGCGTTGCGCGCAGCCTGCTCCAATTGCATCGCAGATGCTTGCGGCCGGCCCAGAAGAATATTTTCCCTTATCGTTCCTTGAAACAATACCGGGTGCTGTCCGATCCAGGCTATCTGTCGGCGCCAGCTGTCAGGTGTCAAATCTGTCAGTGGTATGCCATTGATCAAAATTTTCCCCCGGTCGGGTAGCAGAAACCCCAGCAACAGGTTTAGCGTCGTCGTCTTGCCGGCCCCGCTTGCTCCGACCAGGGCCAGTTGTTCTCCGGTTTTTAATTCAAAATTAATTCCCCGTAAGGCGGGTTTTCGGCCGTCGCCAAATGCCAGATGTACGTCCTGAAGTTGAATATGAATGCGGTCTGTTTTTGACCATGCGATGGTGCCGTTTAGGGTTTCTAAACGGGGAACGGATGTAATTTTTAAAATTTCCTCCGCAGCTCCCACAGCTTTGGCCCGGGCGTGGTAATGGGTGCCCAACTCCCGTAAAGGCAGATAAAAGTCCGGTGCCAGCAAAAGAATAAATAATCCGACGGACAAATCCAGCGGCTTTCCATAAAACCCGAAAGAAAAATAGCCTAGATAGCTCATCGCCAGGTAAACCGCCACCAGGGCAATCGAGATGGAGCTGAAAAATTCCAGCACAGCCGATGATAAAAATGCCACCCGCAGGACCCCCATCGTCCGCAGGCGATATCTGTTGGACACCGTCGCTATGGATTCCTCCGTGCCCTTGCTGCGATGGAATAATTTCAAGGTGGAAATTCCCTGGAGTACGTCCAGAAAATAGGCACTCATGCGGGCCAGGGCCTGAAAATGTCGCTGACTGATGCTTTCAGCCCCCATGCCCACCAGAATCATGAACAATGGAATTAAGGGGGCGGTTGCCAGCAGGAGGGTCCCCGCTGCCCAGCTGTGAGGAAATACAAAGGCAAGAATCGCGGCCGGAATCATGACCGCCAAAGCAAGTTGCGGAAGATAAAAGGCATAAAAATCATGTAACCCCTCCACCTGCTCCAGCGCTGCGCTGGCCAGAGCACCGCTGCTCTGACGGCTTGTATAGCCAGGGCCAAGGGAGACAATATGCTCTAAAAGATCTGTTCGTACCCCTTGCCGTATTTTGGCACCGGCATAAAACCCAGCTGCTTCCCGCGCCCAGCCGAGAATAGACCGCAGGATAATGATTCCCGCCAGGATTGCAAAGAGGGGCCACAGCACGTTCGTGCCCCGGCCTTCAATAAATGCGCCGTGCACGATATGGGCCAGAAACCGGGCCTGAACAATCAGCAACAGCCCGCTGGCAAGACCCAGGGCCACTGAAAACAGGATCCAGATGCGTGCCGCCGCGGCGCGCTTAAACAACCAGCGCTGGGCTTTTTTGTAAGATGATTTTTTTACAGATTGCATTTGAAAACTAATTGACAAATATCGGTTGAATATATTAATAATTCAAGCGTTCAAGCGTTTCAAAACGGGAATGGAAACAATGCCCGCGTATCGGGCTGACACCTGAAATCTGCTTAGACGCCAACCGAATACCCTGCAAGAGGCATAAAAATGGGGTAAAAGTTAAGCGTCGCGCAATGGGTAACTTCCACCATCCCAACTGTAGTCTTTTACCTTAACAAGGGTGCCCCATTCAAGTCTAAAAGAGGGAGTCGAGTTATGCTGCCGACTGAAAGTTTTGTCGAACTATCCCGCTGGCAATTTGCTTTTACAACACTGTATCATTTCCTTTTTGTTCCGCTGACCCTGGGCCTGGCCTGGATACTGTTTATCATGGAATCGGTCTATGTCATGACCGGTAAAGAGATTTACAAGGACATGACCCGCTTCTGGGGCAAGCTGTTTGGAATCAACTTCGCCATAGGGGTGACCACCGGAATTACCCTGGAGTTTCAGTTCGGCACAAACTGGGCCTATTACTCCCAGTATGTTGGCGATATTTTCGGTGCCCCGCTGGCCATCGAGGGGTTGATGGCCTTTTTCCTGGAATCAACCTTCGTGGGGCTTTTTTTCTTCGGCTGGGATCGTCTCAGCAAACGGGCTCATTTGATGGTCACATTCCTGGTGGCGTTGGGTTCCAGCCTTTCCGCCCTGTGGATCCTGATTGCCAATGCCTGGATGCAGAATCCCATCGCGGCCGAGTTTAACTTTGAAACCATGCGTATGGAATTGACGAGTTTCAAAGAATTGTTTTTCAATCCGGTGGCCCAGGTGAAATTTGTCCACACCGTCGGTGCCGGATATGTGACTGCATCCATTTTCGTTTTGGCCATAAGCTCATGGTATCTGTTAAAAGGCCGGGATACCGCCTTTGCACGGCGATCATTTGCCGTGGCGGCCGGGTTCGGTCTGGCATCCATTTTATCGGTAATCGTGCTGGGTGATGAGACGGGTTATGAGGTCGGCCAGGTTCAAAAAGTGAAACTGGCGGCCATGGAAGCCGAATGGGAAACCGAACCGCCCCCCAGTGCGTTTACCCTGTTCGGCTTTCCGAATCAGGAAAAGCAGAAAACAGATGCCGAAATTAAAATACCCTGGCTGGGTGGAATTATTGTTACCCGTTCCATCGACAAACCGGTGCCGGGGATAAAGGATTTAATTGCGGAAAACGAAGATCGTATCCGCAGCGGTATGGTTGCCTATGGACTATTAGAGAAGATACGCAGCGGCGATCGCTCGGATACCAATCTGATGCAGTTTAACAACAACAAAGAGAATCTGGGCTACGGCCTGCTGTTAAAGCGCTACACGCCACAGGTAGTGGATGCCACCGATAGCCAGATTAAACAGGCTGCTCTGGACACCATCCCCAACGTGGCGGCGATGTTCTGGATGTTTCGCATCATGGTGGGATTGGGTTTTTATATGCTGGCTCTGATTGCACTCAGCTTCTATTTCTGCGCCAAACGCGTGTTCGATCAGAAGCGGTGGTTTTTAAAATTGCTTCTGTTCAGCCTGCCGGCTCCCTGGATTGCCCTGGAGTTGGGTTGGCTGGTGGCCGAATACGGGCGTCAACCCTGGACCATCGGTGGGATTTTGCCTACTTTCGTGTCATCATCGACGCTGGGCATGGGAGATATCATCGGCAGCCTGGTCGCCCTGGTTGTCCTGTACACTGTTTTTTTGGTGGTGGAAGTGTATCTGATGCTCAAATTCGTCCGCTTGGGGCCCAGCAGCCTGCATACCGGACGGTATCATTTTGAGCAGGAAGCGGTAACTTAGCAAACCTCACATATCGGGAAGCAAGAGGTACATATATTTAACCAAGATTAAATTCGAAATCCGAAACTCGCCTAATCTTATAAATTGGGCAGAAACAAATCTTAAATCCGAATGTCTCAATTACTCAAACAAAATCACTATTTGACAATATCAGCGTTAATATCATGTTTTGGTCATTTGAATTTTGGTATTAGAATTTGTTTCGAATTTCGGATTTCGATATTCGGATTTCTTGCTCATCCAGTATTAAGGAGAGTTTGATATGTTATTTGACTATTTCACTTTGAAAATCATTTGGTGGCTGTTTGTCGGTGTTTTACTG
>JAIVWA010000456.1:0-4333 GCA_049190255.1 Gammaproteobacteria bacterium
TATAAATGCAGTTTATCATGACAGGTGCAAACGGTTAAGATAGACCAGCGGCGGTTCCTTATTTTACTGGATGGCGGGTGGGGGAATAAGATTTAGATTGGCTGCGGGCCTAAGAGCCGATCCCATCCGCTGCGCAGCCGTACCGTTTTTAGTAATGGTACCGACAGGCTAAGATCCTGATTTTGTCTTTTTTGACTTGATAGACCATCCGGTGTTCCTTATCGATGCGCCGGGACCAGCAGCCGGCCAGCTCATGTTTGAGAGGTTCGGGTTTGCCGGTGCCGCGGAAAGGATCTCGCTGAACTTCTCTGATCAGCTTGACGATGCGCAGCGCTTTTTTGCGATCTTTTTCAATCCACCAGGCCAGGTCCTCAAAGCCTGCGGGATCAAATTCCAAGTTTTTCACATGCTTGGTCAAAGGGGATGCCCTCCTTGCGGTCTTTGGCTTCTAAAAGGCGCTTTTTCATTTTCTCGCTTTTAAGCAGATAGGCCGTTTCTTTCTCGGATTCAATCTCGCGCCAAAGATCAATGGGCACAATGACCCCGGTGATTTTATTTTGTTCATCAGAAATATATTGAATCTGACCCATAACGGATCCTCCCTTCAATTAGCGTTGAGCAAGCGGTTCAGAAATATTTTCTTGTGTGATCAGGTGCAGTATTTTTTTCTTGGTCAGCATCGAATCAATTACCCTGATTAAAGCGGTTTTGTCCTCTTTGTCAAGAGAGTCGATCAGTTTAACTCTTTCCAGCAGGCTTTTATCCTCAATGCGCACTTCCTTAAAATCTTCTTCGGTATCGCTGATCAGATAGTCAATGGATACATCAAAGACACTGGCCAGTTTCTGGACCACATCCAGCGATGGATTGTATTTGCCGGTCTCTATCCTGTTGACATGCGACAGGTGAGATCCTATTTGCTTGGCCAGCTGCGTTTGCGACCAGCCTCGTTTTTTTCTCAGCCGTTTTAGATTGTCTGCCAGCCCCATATGTAAAATCCTCCCTGATTATGTTTTTGACCTTTAGAATTAGCACAATTGGGTGAATATCACAACTTTTTTGCCGTGTTATGATATTTAGGCTTGACAAATAAACCCAATGAGACAAAGGGGTCTGGTCTTAAATATTAAATGAAGGGATAAGCATCTTAAATATTAGATATTGAAGAAAGCGAGGGCCTGTCTTTCACTTAACTGATATCCATCTCCGCTTTCATGAATCTTGCGGCCTTTTGCCCGAATTCCGAGGCGTTCTTTGACTTGTTCAACAAACGGCTTGTCTCCAACAGCAATGCTTTGAGTCCACTTGCTTTGAGGTTACGATATAATCCAGGATCCGCAATCCGTAGCGCTTTTTAGCCTGAAATAGCCAGTACAGCCATCTTTGCCTGTCTTTAACCAGTTTTAGCAGAAATTCTTTTTTATGGCACCGGTGGGTTATGTGCCAGAGGTGTCCGTGCAGATAATGCCTTTTTGCGCGTGCCATTTGAGCATCCTTTTTCTTAGAGGGCTGATTTTGCCCCCAAAATGGAGCGGTTAAGACTCAAAAGGCCTTGATTTTATGCTGCTTGTTTTATAATGTCATTTGATAAATGCACTTTATCATGACAGGCGCAAACGGTTAAGATAGACAAGCGGCGGTTCCTTATTTTTTGGAGGGCGGGCGGGGGATATTAAATCTGACCGGCTGCGAGCGCAGGCAGCGCAAGACCTGTCCTTCAAGGGCTGAAGCCCGCCTGCCGGGGCGAAGCTTTAGCGAAGACTGGAGCAGGCAGACGAACCGCTTTTATTTTCCTTTGACTTTTTCAATAAAAGTCGTGGCATCGACAATTTGGATGCCGTGGTAGTGCTTGAGGTTGCGAAGGTGCGAATCTCGTGAGACGATGTAATCGGCCTTTTTTTCCAGGGCACAGGCCAAAAACTTGTTGTCGGTCGGATCATCGGCTATTTTATCGGTCTGATAAATGTCCTTTGAGATAATGGCCTTTCTAAAAAGCAATCGATAAAACCGGCGGATGTTTTCTTCTGTGGGTTTAAAGCGCTCTTTGATGCGGGGATAATTGAGCACCCGGCTGATCTCCTTGATGATCTCAATGGAGGTGACCAGTTCAAAGTCCTGGTTGATCCACAGATCCTGAAGCCGGGCTGACACAGAATCTTTTGCAAACAGTCCGCTGACAAACAAATTGGTATCGATCACCGCCCTGAGTTTACGCTGCAATACGGCCTTCCTTATGCTTATCCTGCTTTTCTTACGGCATCAACGGCTTCATCCACGATGCTCTCGATATCTTTGTCCGCGTAATCCTTAGCGCCTTTTCTAAACTCGGCCACCACGCTGTGCATTTGTTTGGACCAGTCGGCATCCGTGCGGGCGGGCATCGCCTCTTCCAGCCGGCTTTTTAGGATCATGCTGTCAAGGATGGTTTTAATTGCCTCTTTATCATGAGAGCTCAGTTTAGAGACCAACTCGAACTGGTCCAGCAGCCTGCGATCGATGATCCTGGCTGCGGCCACCCGCTCGTTTTCGTCAAAGATCAGTTCATCGGCGGATATTCCCAGGGTGCGGGCGATGTTTTTGATCACATCCAGGGTGGGTGAAGATTTGCCTTTTTCGTAGCGCCTCATCTGGGCAATGCCCACGCCGATCAGGCCGGCCATCTCCTGTTGGGTCAAACCTCTTTCGTTTCTTAGTTTTGACAGTTTTTCTGCAAACGGCATGATGCAGTCCTCCGGTTGGGTTTGTTTGTAGGCATTATAGCACGGATTTTAAAAATCGGCGTTATTATCGGATCGATGCATAATTAAACTCCTTGACATATAATATCATAAAAGATAGCAAAAATATCATAAAAGATACTAAGCATAAAATTGCCTTTTTGCAAATATTTTTATTGACAGGCGTCAGGTGGGAGTTTGCAGCGAAAAAAAACCATCACCCCAAAACGGATTGGACCTTGCCATTTTGCGGACCAGATCCCGGATCTCTTTTTTGCCCGGTGATCGTCCGCCATGACGAGATTTGCGTTTCCAGAACAGCCTGAAGCCCTGCTTATGCCAACGCACAACCGTATCCGGTTTGACGATGATTAACAATTCCCGCCAGTGGCGCCAAAAACGGCAAAGCAAAACCCAGAATAGACGGTCTCTGCTGAGAAGTTGAGGGAAAATAGGACGAAAATAGGGGACATTCCACAGTTATATAGTTTAAATTTTTTCACCATTATGCTATGCTCTCTTTATGCCCAGAAAGTCAAGGATAGACGCTGCGGGTGCATTGCATCATATAATTGCGCGTGGGATCGCACGCGGAAAGATATTTAAGGATGAAGCCGATCGGCAAAACTTTTTAGATCGACTTGGTGCCATCGTAAAAGAGACTGATACCCGTTGTTACGCTTGGGCGCTGATTCCCAATCATTTTCACCTGTTGTTGAAAACCGGTCAGGCACCAATAGCAACGGTGATGCGACGATTGTTGACCGGACATGCGATATTTTATAACCGCAGGCACCGCCGTTGTGGGCACTTGTTTCAAAATCGCTACAAATCGATTTTGTGCCAGGAAGACAGCTACCTGCTGCAGGTAGTGCGCTATATCCACTTAAATCCGCTTCGCGCCAGATTGGTTTCAAGCCTGGAGGCATTGGATAGATCAGTTTATAGCGGTCACAGCACAATCATGGGCAGACGTAAAAATGATTGGCAGGCTACAGGAGGTGTTCTGCGTTTGTTTGCCGACAGAAAATCGCTTGCCCGTCGGCGATATCGTGTGTTTGTCAAAAGCGGGATCGCAGAGGGAAAGCGCGAAGATCTGATCGGCGGCGGGCTGGTGCGCAGCAGCGGCGGCTGGTCTGCGGTCAAAGCCATGCGGTCGGTTAAAGTGTTTCAGAAGGCTGATGAGCGCATCTTGGGTGACGGAAAATTTGTTGAGCGAGTGATAGCGGAGGCTGAAGATCAACTGAAGCGCAAATATGCATTGCAGGCGGCGGGCGTTGACTTGGAGCAGGTTGCAAAAAAGGTATGCGAGATTCTCCAATTGAACTCCACCGAGCTGTGGGCGCCGGGCAAGCAACGGCGCCGGGTGCAAGCACGGAGTCTATTTTGTTATTGGGGTTGCCGGGAGCTGGGGATCAGTATGGCAGCGCTTAGCCGGAAGTTGAATATTTCAGAATCAGCGGTGAGTTTGTCGGTTAAGCGCGGGGAGAAATTAGCGCAAGAAAAAGGCTGTTCACTGATTTAAAAGTGAGCAAATCCGCTTATTTTGCTATAAACTGTAAATCTATGGAACGTCCCTTATCTCTATTGGGATTAGGAAACACGAATATGCGTTG
>JAIVWA010000457.1:0-4315 GCA_049190255.1 Gammaproteobacteria bacterium
GTAAGATCCATGCCTTTATGAATCGCTTCTTTAACATACGCCAGGGACACGGGGCTTTTAGCAGCCATCTTTCGGGCTAAATCCATGACCACGGTCATCAGTTCATCGTGCGGGATAACCTTGTGCACAAGTCCGATACGATGCGCTTCCGGGGCATCGATGGTTTCACCGAGAAAAATAAGCTCCAGGGCCTTGGCCCTGCCCACCAACCGTGCCAAACGCTGGGTACCGCCGTCCCAGGGCATCTCCCCGGCCGTTATCTGGGACATCCCCAAGGCGGCATTTTGCGAACATATCCTCAAATCACAGGCCAGTGCCAATTCCAGGCCTTGCCCCAGAGCATCGCCGTTAATCGCTGCAATGGTTGGACAATCAAACGTAGCGATGATGGAAGCCACTGAAAATAATGCGATGCGTTCGGCTCTATTTTCAAATGCATAAAATTCTTCCAGATCCGTACCCGCACAAAACACATCCGGGTCTTCACCGGTGATGACGACGACCTTAACGGTTTTATCCCGGCGGATTTCAGCACGAATGTCTTTTAACTCTGCCGACATCCGGGTGCCAATGGCGTTCTTGGCCTTCGAACGACCTAAGGTTAGGGTCGCCACAGATTCTTTTATTGAGCAAAAAATCATTGAATTCATATTTACATTAAAATATATTTTGCCACAATATGCACAAAATTCATTTTTAACGACCTAGATAACCCCCATCCCTTCCAGTTGCGTCATGCGATCTTTTGAATACCCCAGGTGGTCACGATAAACCTGGTTGTTGTGTTCAGACAGCGACGGAGCCGTTTGATTTAAATCCCATGCGCTTTCGGAGAATCGCACCGGGGGTCCCGGACATTTAAACGGATCAGCTTCAGCGTATTGGATAGTTTCAAAATACCGCCGGTTATTGAGGTGTCCACAATTTACAACTTCGTCCATGTTGCGTACCGGGGTAAAGGGAACATGTTTTTCCCGGCAGCGGCTAAATATCTCCTGTCGCGTATGGGACATCAGCCACGGTGACAGAAGGCTGTCAAGAACATCGGCGTATTCCATTCCGGCCTTCGAACGATCTTTAAATCTTTCATCGGATGCATACCATTCCGGCACCTTCCCATCGCCGACGATCTCGAGGAATCGCTTCCATTCCGAGCCGCGTAACGCAATCATGGAAATGTATCCGTCCTTGCAGGGCAACAGCGTGTAGGGATAGGGAGCATAGGTTCGATGTCCGGTCCGGGTTCGTTTCCTTCCGCTATAAATGAAGGCCGATACAACGTTGCCGGTATGGAAAATTGCCCATGATTCGGCCTCGGAGATATCAACATGCTGTCCTTTTTCATCTTTTCGTTTGGCCATTAATGCGAACATGATGGCATTGGCGGCAATAATTCCGGTTTGGAAGTGGCCCAGGGCAAACGGTGGGGTCAGCGGCTCGCGCTGGGGCATCCCTACGATGGTGCTCATACCGCCGAGGGCACTCGCATTGATCGCATAGGCCTTATAATCTTTATAGGGACCGGTCTGACCAAAAGGGGTGATGGAGACAACGATCAGTCCGGGATTGACCTCTTGCAGGTGTCGATAATCCAGTTTCAGGTTTTGCGCCACCCTGGGCAGCATGTCTTCGACCAGCACATCGGCGTCTTTAATCAGCTCCAGGAGTATTTCACGTCCGGTGGCGTTACGAATATCCAGCGTTATGCCATGCTTGTTACGGTTTAAATAATGGAACAGACCGCTTTTATCCGTATGGGGATTGTCTTTGGGAAACGGGCCGCAGCGCCGGGATATATCTCCAGCCGCAGGTTCTTCGATTTTCGTCAACTGCGCGCCCAAACCGGCAAGCAGCATTCCGCAGTAAGGACCTGAAATATACTGGGCCAGCTCAACGACTTTAATTCCGTCAAGCGTCTGGTTCATATTGTATTCTCCTGTCGGCAACCTTCACCATCAGTTTTAAGTTCTTTTTCTTTTAAGCCCTTATAAATTTTTTCTGATGTGGCCGGCAGATCTTTGACCCTTACGCCGACCGCATCATATATGGCGTTAATAATCGCCGGTGCGGTCGGCACCATAGCAGGTTCTCCAAGGCCTTTGGCACCGAAGGGGCCGTTGGGATCAATCGATTCAATCAGGAGCGAAGAAATTTTGGGCATATCTTTGATCGTAAGCATCTTGTAATCATGAAAATTCGGGTTGACGATCTTTCCGTTTTCAAACTGGACGTCTTCCATTAGCGCCCACCCGATTCCCTGCGCGGCGCCGCCTTCGATTTGGCCTTCGGCCAGGAGTGGATTTATGGCCCGGCCTAAATCATGGGCTGCTGTGAAGTTCAGGACTTCAGCTTTGCCGGTTGCCGGATCAACATCCACTTCGGCAACTTGCACGGCAAAGGCCATGCTTGGCGCCGGATAGCCCCGATAGGTTTCGGGATCAAATTCCGGGGAAATGTCCTCCGGACCGTTATAGTATCCATGGGCAACCAGCGGCTTTTTCTTCCTGTAAAAAGATGCGGCGCCTATTTCGGCGTAGGAGAGGGATTTATCCGGGCTGCCTTTGACAAAGATCTTTTTTTGTTTCAGTTCAAGATCATCTATGTTGGCTTCCAGCATTTCGGCTGCATTTTCCAGCAGCTGCTGCTTTAAACCATTGGCAGCCTGGGTCACAGCGTTTCCCGCACAAAACGTAACGCGTGATCCAAAAGTGCCCATACAGGGAAACGTTGCATCGGTGTCGGCGGTCGTCAGGCGGATGGATTCCGGTTCAACAGCCATTATTTCAGCTGCCATCTGAGTTAAAATCATATTTGATCCCTGCCCGATATCCACTGCCCCCATTAACAGGTGCAAGGTTCCGTCCGCATTCATCTGCAGCGTCGCCCCGGAATAATTAAAGCCCGATCCGATGCTTCCGCCACCTGTATAAATCATGGCCGCAACCCCCAGGCCCCGGTATTTTTTTGGGTTGGCCTTCTTTTCATCCCAATTAGACCCTTCTTTGACCTCGGTTAAGCATTCCTTTAACCCACAGCTCGTTATTTTAACTGCATTGGCGGTTACTTCGTTGGGAATGTTGGCATTTTTCAACCTTAATTCGATGGGGTCCATGTTGAGCTTTTCGGCAATCATGTCCAGCATCACTTCCTGGGCAAAAGATGCCTGCGGGTCACCATATCCCCGGCACGCGCCACCCCAGTTTTTATTGGTATAAACCAGACATCCTTCATATTTAATGTTCGCTACCCGATACAGCGTAGCAAACATCACACTGTTGTAAGCCAATACCGCAGGTCCGTGGCTGTTGTAAGCGCCGTTATCCATCACTACTTTGGCCTGTTTGGCAACAATGGTTCCATCCCGTTTAACACCAAATTTCAGCTCGGTTATCGTGGGATGCCGCATGCGGGTCGCCGTGAACTGCTCTTTGCGCGAGTGCTCTATCTTGACCGGTTTACCGGTTTTTTTCGCTAATATCACACTGATCGCTTGCGAGGGGTCCAAATCGATTTTACTCCCGAACCCCCCCCCGATAAACGGTGTAATAACGTGAATTTTAGCCGCGTCTATTTTTAAAGCCGCCGATAGTCTTTGCCGGAGTGGATGCGGCGACTGGGAGTTTACCCAAAGTTTAACATCGTCCGTCGGGCTGCATGTCGCAATACAGCAATGGGTTTCAATGCTGCTATGGGATTGCGCCTGGGTTTTAAAGGTATCTTCGAGGATTAAATCCGCCTCGGCAAATCCTTCCTCAACACTGCCGCATTCCATCGTCAACCTTTTGGAAATGTTATTCGGAACGGCATCATGGACCAGGGGTGCCCCTTCTTTCATCGCTTCAAGCGGGTCATAGACGCCGGGCAATTCTTCCAGATCCACCTCGATCAAATCCAAAGCCTCTTCAGCGATTTCTTCAGTTACTGCAGCCACTGCTGCAATTTCATCACCGATATACCTTATTTTTTGATCGTCTAAAACCATTTGGTCGGCCCAGGTTGGAGAAATGCTGTATTTTACCAGCGGTGTATCCTGGGATGTGATGATGGCTTTGACTCCTTTGAGCTTCGCGGCTTTTGAAATATCGATACTGCGTATTTTGGAATGGGGTACGGTACTTCTTAAAATTTTACCGTAAAGCATTCCGTTTAATTTGATGTCTGAGGTGAAAACCGCGCTGCCTTTCACCTTTTCGACGGAGTCTCGGTGGGGGATTCGTTTTCCGACGATGGAATATTTTTCCATTTTTGATTCTCCCTTCTTCACGCCCTCATTTCATTTGTTTGATGGCAATGTTGACGGCATCCAGCATTTTGG
>JAIVWA010000458.1:0-4308 GCA_049190255.1 Gammaproteobacteria bacterium
AGCCCAATGACTTTATCATCGGCGTAACCGAGCGACTGATAAAATTTTATCACCCCATCGTTGGTTGCTCTAACCTGAGAAATCTACGTCTTCATCCCCACATGTCCGGCGAAGAAGCAGGCGGCAAAATGGTTGGTATTCACTTCTTTGAGCTCAGGTTCACTTTGGCTGCAGATTTCTTTGGCATAAAGACAACGCGGATGAAAGCTGCAGCCGGCAGGAGGATCGATAGGACTGGGAACATCACCTTTTAAAATTATCCGGTCAGCCCTTGGCGCTGAAGGGTCGGGTATGGGTACTGCGGACAGGAGCGCCTGGGTGTAAGGGTGCAGGGGATTCTTGTAAAGCGCCTTGCTTGGCGCAATTTCCACGATTTTTCCCAGATACATGACGGCCACCCGGTCGCTGACATGTTCGACCACGCTCAGGTCATGGGAGATGAATAAATAGGTCAACCCGAAATTGTCCTGAAGCTCTTTGAGCAGATTAATGACCTGGGCCTGAATGGATACGTCCAGGGCAGATACGGCCTCATCACACACAACCAGTTTGGGATGCAGCGCCAGGGCCCGGGCCACCCCGATGCGTTGCCGCTGACCCCCGGAAAATTGATGGGGATAGCGGCGCATATTTTCCTTGCGCAGTCCGACGACTCGCAAGAGGTCCAAAACTCTTTCATCTCTTTCCTTGCGATTCCGGACACCATGGATAAGAAGGGGTTCACCGACGATGTGCGAGACTGTTTTTCGCGGGTTGAGGGATGAAAAGGGGTCCTGGAAAATGATTTGCATGTTCTTGCGCAGGGACCGCATCTGCTTTTTATCGTAGGTGAGAATATTTTGGCCTTCAAAATAAACCTCACCGGCAGTGGGTTCTTCCAGCCGCAAAATGGCCCGGCCGAAGGTGGTTTTGCCACAGCCGGATTCACCGACCAGGCCAAGCGTCTCACCTTCCCTGATGCTCAGGCTGACATTTTCCACGGCTTTAACCGAAGCAATTTCCTTTAAAAAGACGCCGCCTTTTATCGGAAAATGCTTGACGATGTTTTTGGCCTCAAGCAGGGCCTTACCGGTATGTCGGCCATCAGGCATATTTTAAGCACCTCACAAAATGATTGTTTGCGACCCGGTACATGTCGGGTTCAACCCGCCGGCAGTCGTCAAAAACATCCTGGCAGCGGTCACTGAAAAGACAACCCGGGGGTAAATTCAGCAGCGAGGGGACGACACCCGAAATAGTTTGCAGTCGCTTATCCTGTGTCTCTCGGCCCAGGACCGGGATGGATTGCAGCAGGCCAACCGTGTAAGGATTTTTAGGGTTGGCGAAAATGGTTTTGACATCCGTGTATTCCATAACCTTGCCGGCATACATAACCGCCACAAATTGAGCCATTTCCGCGATGACCCCCAGATCGTGCGTGATAAACAGGATGGCCGCACCCGTCTCCGTTTTGAGTTTGTTCATCAGATCCAGGATTTGGGCTTGAATGGTGACATCCAGAGCGGTGGTGGGTTCATCGGCGATCATCAGCTTGGGATTGCATGCCAGGGCCATTGCAATCATCACCCTCTGGCGCATGCCGCCGCTCATCTGATGGGGGTAGTCATCCAGACGCGTTTCCGCCGCCGGAATTCCCACCAGTTGAAATGTTTCCAGCACGCGCTCACGGGTCTCTTTGCGGGACAGCCTCTGGTGGAGACGGATGACTTCTCCCACCTGATCGCCCACCGGAAATACCGGATTCAGCGATGTCATGGGCTCCTGGAAGATCATTGAAATCTGATTGCCCCGAATTTTACGCATTTGGGCCTTCGTGACCTTCAACAAATCCTGACCCTCAAAAAATATCTCGCCGCCTTCAATTTTGCCCGGGGGATCCGGAATCAGGCGCATGATGGAATGGGCCGTAACACTTTTCCCGCAGCCCGACTCCCCCACCAGTCCCAGGGTCTGGCCGGACTTAATGGTCAGGCTTACTTTGTCCAATGCTTTGGCCGTCTGGCCACGGACATAGAAATAGGTTTGCAGGTTTTTTATTTCTAGAAGGGTTTTATTTTCCATAGGTTTCGGTTATTCTCAAATTGGTACAACCCTACCGGTCCGATAGCCGGATCTGGTTTAAACAGCGAACCGCAGAACCTGGGAAAAGAGAACCGCAGAACCGCAGAATAATGAACCGCAGAATGTCGAAGGGAGGAATCGCTACGCTCTTTCTATTTTTAGCTAAAATCGATAGAATTCCTTACTTCGACATTCGACATTCGACATTCGTTATTCAATTTAGTCCCTAAGCCTTGGATCTAATGCATCCCGCAGTCCATCTCCCAGCAGGTTAAAGCCCAGCACTGCAAATAGAATGGCCAGGCCTGGAAAGGTCATGACCCATGAAGCTCTCAGAATCAAGCCACGGCTTTGGGCGATCATGGCCCCCCATTCGGGGGTTGGGGGCTGGGCGCCCAAGCCCAGAAAACTGAGGGCCGCCGCATCCAGGATCGCCGATGCGCAACTCAGGGTGGTTTGAACAATCAACGGTCCAAGACAGTTGGGTAAGACCGCGATAAAGATAATTCGCCAATCTCTGGCCCCGATGGCGCGTGCAGAAGTGACATAATCTTTTTCGCATTCTTCAAGAACACTTCCGCGCACGATGCGGGCAAAGCGTGGAACGTAGGTAATCGCGATGGCAATCATGGCGTTTCGCAGGCTTGGTCCCAGATATGCGACCACCACAATGGCCAGTAGAATATAAGGAAAGGACAGAATCATGTCCATGATGCGCATGATGATGTTGTCCAGAGATCCTTTGTAATAGCCGGATATGCAGCCGAGCAGGGTCCCAAAGAAAAAGGCCAGGCCGACGCTGAATACGGCGACGGCCAGCGAGACCCGGGCCCCGTAAATCAGCCGTGAAAGGATATCCCGGCCCAGGTCATCGGTGCCGAGAATGTTATTCCAGGTGCCGCTTTCATGCCACACCGGCGGTTTGATCTGGTCATAGAGGGAGACATCAAGGGGGTCGTGAGGGCTGAGATAAGGCGCCAGAATGCCGCAGAAAATAAAGACCGTAATTATAATCAGACCGGCCACCGCCGTTTTATTGCGCCACAGCTGGCTCAGCTGATCAATAAACGGATGGCGGTCTTCCGGATTTTTTTTGGGCTTTTTGTTATTCATTGGACCTTAATTCTGGGGTTGATGACAGCGTACAGCACGTCGACAAACAGGTTGATCACAATAAAAATAGACGCCAGAAACAGCGTGCCGCCGCGGATAACCATGTAGTCGCGCTGCATAACGGCGTTATATATCCATTTGCCAACCCCGGGCCATGCAAAAATTGTTTCCGTCAGGATCGCCCCGCACAGCAGCACCCCGAACTGCAGGCCTATGGTCGTGACCACCGGGATCAGGGCATTGCGCAGAGCGTGTTTAAAAACAACTTTAAACTGGGATAACCCCTTGGCTTTGGCGGTCTTAATATAATCCTGACGAAGCACCTCCAGCATGGACGAGCGGGTCATGCGGGCAATGATGGCGGTCGGGATCGTGCTCAGGGTAAAGGCCGGCATGATGATGTGCCAGAGGACGTCTTTGAGCGCCTCCCAGTTGCCGGTCAAAATCGAATCCAATACATAAAAATTGGTGATGGTTTCGAGCTCGATACCCACGCTCAGGCGGCCTGACATCGGCAGCCAACCCAGATTGAGGGAAAAAATCAGCATGAACACCAGGCCCAGCCAGAAGATGGGCATACTGACCCCTATCAGTGCTCCGAGCATACTGAGGTAGTCAAAAATCGAATACTGTTTGGTGGCGGAAATAATGCCGAGAAGCATACCCACAACACAGCTGATAAAAAGAGCCACAACCGACAGCTCAATGGTGGCCGGGAAGCGCTCTTTGACTTCGATCCAGACCTTCTGCCGGGTCCAGATGGTTTCTCCCAGATCTCCTTTCATCAGCTGTTTCAGGAATATACCATACTGGACATAAATCGGCTTATTCAGACCGAGATGTTCCCTGATATCGTGCAGGGCTTCCTCCGATGCCCGTTCACCCATCAACAGTTCGGCCGGATCACCCGGGGCGAGGTGCAGCATGAAAAACACGATGATGGATACCCCCAGCAGGGTGGGAATCATGATGAATATGCGTCGGATGATGTATGCTAACATTGCAAACCTTTGTTGCGGGTTAAACAGCGAACCGCAGAACCGCAGAATAATGAATGTCGAATGTCGAAGGAATGTATGCTGCCCGTCGTGAGCTTCTTTGTCGAACGGCCTGTCATGAGCCTTTGTTGTCGAA
>JAIVWA010000459.1:0-4293 GCA_049190255.1 Gammaproteobacteria bacterium
CACGGGTTTTACCCTATGACTAGTTTTGGAACCTCCAATCCAGACTATTTTTTTGAAATGGGAGGCGATATGAATATTTTTCAAATAAATAAAAACAAAATCTTATGGGCCGGTACGTTGGGAATTATTATTCTGGCCCTGGTTGCCGGGTGTTCCGGTAAATACGGAAGTTATAAACGGGATACTGAAGTTCAGCTGGCCTTTGAATCCAATCAGGTGCCGGCTGATTACAAGTATTATTATTACGGACTGGGCAACGAGACCATTGCGATTTTTGGCATTGAACCAAAATATGAAATGAATTCCAGAATGTGGAAAGCAGCGGCTCCGGATACGTCGGAGTTCAAAGAACTCACCCGCTGGGTCTGGGAGGATTACGGATATTATAAATTCGGTGCCGATATCCTGGATCCCGATGGTAATAAAGTCGGGATTTTATATACGGCGATAGACGAAACCACCGTGAAATTCGGTGACAATAACCAGATCAGCGTAATGCCCAACACCCCGTTTCTCCGGGGACCGGATGGTAGAGGTGGTGTGAGGACGCGGTAGTGCTATTCACTTTTTTTAAAAAGATTTTTTAAAAGGTCCTGGACGCCGTTCTGCAGGTTTTTGCGCAGGGCCTGCTGCATCAGGTCGCCGGTGGCTTCCTGAAACGCGGCTTCATCGATCCGAGGTTGGGAGGTCGTACCGCGGATGGGAACTTTGATGGTCATTCCCTGCAGGAATCGGTAGGCATCTTTGCCGACCATCTTTTTTGTGACCGGAAGCCGGGCGATAAAATCAAGGGTTTGGTCAAAGCCGATGGATCCGTGCATCTTCAGTTGATAGCCTTCAGCATCCAGTGTCACGGGGGACAGTGCAATCCGGCCATTTTTAGCCTCAAAATCTATGTCCTGATCAGCCAAACTTAACTGCCGTTCGCTGATGCCCATCATGTTCAGAAGTCCGGCCATAAAGGGTGTGGAATTGAGCCGAATCCCGTTTAATTGCAAGGTCCCGGCAAAGGTTGCCTTGTTTCTTTCCTTTTCCGATAAAGGCCAGTTAAAGTGTTTCATATTCAGGCCCAGCAAGCCGTCCGGAATGACCGCATCTTTAAACAACGGATGAATGGCCGCCAGCAATCCATCGATCAAACCCTGGGTGACCTGGACGTCTTTTAGAAGATCTATATTCTCATTAAACGATAGAATATACGGTTCCTTGCGCATGTCGACGGTCGGCTGAAAGTTCAGCTGACCGCCGTTTGCCGGAGATTCAAGTTTGGCCCCGGCCGCCGCTGCGGCAATCCGGATCGGCACGTCATTGGGGGTTAATTTCAGGCCGTAGGCTTCGATGGCCGTTACATGAACCGCCCCGGAAAAATCCAGGTGTTTGAGCGGGTCCTCCCAGCGGTCTCCTTTAGAAACCAGTTTGATGGTAAAGGGGGTTGCTTTTTTACCCGAAAAAGCCACCTGGGATTGTCCTGATTTTTTTAAGTAATCGGATACCAGCTTTAAATCCGGCGCCATGGTCCCCTTGGCCTTGAGGACCTTATTTTTGCCGACCTGATTCAGGGTTCCGGTGGCCTTCAGCGACAGGGCATTTGAATTAAGGTCGACTTTGTTGATGGTCACATTCCTGCCGTCCGGGCTGCGGGTCAGATCCACATTTAAGGTGACTTTTTTCTCGGAGATCGTCGGCAGGGTTTTGGATACCAGTTTGAAGGGCGCCACATTTCCCCGCAATTTTAAATACTGTTTTTTGGGATTGGAAAAGTCCACATCAAAATCAAACTGCCCGGTTCCTGAAATATTTGTTTTTTCAGGGAGTTGCATAAAATTACCGTAGCCCTGCGCCAACCGATTCAAATCCAGATCGGCGTGACCGTTTAGTTTCATATTTTTTTGAGTATGGGTCCAGTCGGCAATAGCCAACTCCGGGATGTGGACCTTGCCGGCCTGGCCGGTGATATCAACCGGCGCCAGTCGCAGGGATTGGTTATTTAGATCGATACGCCCGCGGGTGGTGAGGATGATGCGCTGTTCCCGGATGGTCTTTTTATCCTGCCGGTAAAGAAATTTTTGGGTGTCAACCCGGGTGTTATTCAAAACGAGCAGCCCGTCTTTTAAGTTTCCGCTGGCTTTAACGGCAGATTGACCTGCCAGCAGGGTTTGCGGAGAGAGAATGTTCAGGTTTTTGAGCAAAGATGACAGCTGCTGCAGGTTGATATTTATATCCAGTTTTAGATCCGTTGCATTCGGAAAAGAATTTGCGGCCGTGCCTTCCACCTGTTGTGCCGTAACCGTTCCCGATGCCACCGAGGACTGAATATTCAAAGTCGGTTGAAGCAACTTGCTGTTGACCCTGGCATCCGCCACCTGAACATCGGTGGACACATCTGCGCGGACGGTCTGCCTGACCAGGATCGGACGCCGATTGCGGCTCAGCACAAAGTCATCAATGTTTAATTTCAAAGTGGCGTGATTCAAATTCTCCGTTTTTGCGTTAAGGTTAAGGTTAAGCTTTAGCTTACCGCTGCCATCCCATTGTTTAATCTGGATAAACTTTCTTAATTCATCCAGAGCTGCTTTCAAATCGGCCGACAGGTCAACACGCATATTGCGCATGTCGCCCCGGCCGTCGGCCTTTAAAAAAGAAGAGCGCAGGGATAAATTCTCCAGCTGCAATCCCTCCCGGCCCATTTCCCCCCGGGCGTTTACCGTCACCGGTTTATTCCAGGATATTTTCTTACCGGCGCTGATTCCCTGCAAGCGGTCGATGCGGGCGTCACCGTCAAAGGAGGTTCCTGCCCGGGTGGTTTCTATGTTGGCGGAAAGCGCCATCTTGCCTTTTGTTATTTTCGTGCCTTCACGCAGTTTAAGGGTTGCCGGAAACTGGCTAAACACCTCCGCCAGGTCAACATCGGCCTGGCCGCCCAGACGCCTTTGATCCTCACCCTCAAACCTTCCCGTGGCCGAACCGTTGGCCAGCGAAGAGCGAAACGTAAGGTTTTTCAATGATAACGAGTTGTTGTTAGCGACGGCATCCAGGTCGATTAAAATGTCTTTAACCGTGGGGGCGTCGGATCCCAGCGGGCCGCCTCGCAGCTGAACCTGCGCCATGGCCATCTGACCAATTAGATGCAGGCTTTCAGCACTGCTGCCGGTTAATGACACATCGGCATTCAAGCGTCCTTTGGCCGACGGAAATCCGGCCCGGGCGGCGATAATGTCAAATACATCTTCCACCGGCCAGTTATTGATGCTCAGTTTTGAATCCGATTGGAATTTTTGCGTATTCAGCGGATCATCAGCATCCAGCACCAGGGTGCCCTCGCCGGAGGCACGGCCGCTGCCGTCGCCGGATTCTGTAGAAAAACGGTAGGTTATCGGGGTTTGTGGACCGGGTGCATCCAGTATTAGATCCAGATTTTTGACAACTACTTTTTCGTTGCCGTCTGCCCTGGCGGTCAATATGGAACCGTTGGTGATTTTTAATTTTCCATAAAAAACGGGGATAAAGGCGTCTTCTTTTGCGGAAGGTATTGATTCCGGTGAGGGGGTGGCCGGTGGGGTCTTTTGTGAATCCCGGGCTTCGGTCATATCTGAAAGGTAAAAGACCACCGCAGGATCAATTATCTCAACAGCGCCCAGTTCGCCGCCGGCCATAATCAGGCCCAGAAGTCCCTTTTCGGTTTTTATTTCAGATACCTGGACGAGAAGGCCATCCGGTCGGTTATCATAGACAATACCCTGACCTTCGACACCGCCAAACCAGCTAACAGACCATGATTCCAGCTGCAGCTGACCGGGCAGTTGCTGGTTTACCTTCCGGATCACAAACGGTTTCATCCTGTCGCTGGACACAATGGCCGGCAGCAGGGCAATGATTATCAACGCTGCCACCAGCAGACCTGCAGTGAGACTGAGAACCACGCTTGATTTTTTCATGGCCTTCACTTCAAATCCCGTCCTTTCTATGCATGAAGCTTAAATTAGTATGAAACTGTTACTCCAGACCTCGTTGAATATCTGTACTATGTGCATTGTAAGCATTAGACGCTGAATCTCAAACAAAAATTACAGCATAAATTTGGACACGGATTTACACAGATTCCCACAGATAAAGTTCAAGAATTGGGAATTATACCCTCACGCTATTTGGCCGGAGGAATTTAAGTATAAAAAATCGGGGTTCTTCCTTTGATTTCACCTTGCTGTTATAAAATTCGGTATTATTTTTTGTAAGATTCCGTCGGCTTCAGCCGACTGATATTAGAAGACCAATTCAACGACAGTACCCAGATAT
>JAIVWA010000460.1:0-4285 GCA_049190255.1 Gammaproteobacteria bacterium
GCAAACCCCCATTTTGGAATGACGAATGTCGAATGAAGAATGAAGAATAAAGGAATTCTACCTAATCTTAAGTTTACCGTCGAAAGTCTCAGGATATGACGACTGGATCGGTAGATACTCCATAAAGAATATAAACAGAATATCAGAAGGAAGCAAGCCCTGATTGGAATGACGAATGAAGATTAGAAAATAGGAACTACGAATATATTTCCATCCTTTTAAATCATTACCAAATAACCATCAAAATTATAAAATCGAAAGGATTCCTTAATTCGACATTCGACATTCATCATTCGTCATTCCCTAGTAGGCCAATCGCCCAAGGGATTTGAGAATAAGGGTAACGCCCATGGCGAACATACCGGTCAGCCCCATACCGCAGGAAAAACCGGCTAAAAGCACGGGTGCATATTGGCGCCACATGGCACCGTATCTTTTCAGGAAAAAATAACGCCCCAGCAAAGCCCCCACGACTTCCAGGATTAAGCCGTGCGGCGTGCTCTGACCCAGTCCGCGGACCATTCCATAGACCAGCATAATGGGCAGGCCAAAAAGGGTTAAAATCCCATAGGTAACAACACCCAGGCCGACCCCGCCAAGCACATAAATCCAGTTTAGCGCCTGGTAGAACAGGGAATTGCCCTCCAGGGTCGATGTTTGCATCAACAGGGTATTCAAAGCCTGCAAATGCCATAGTTCCTGGGCATAGGGATAGGCACTGGAGGGAATAGGCGCCAGGCGCCAGATGAACTGGGAAAAAATCAAACTGGCGACCATCACAACCGGAAAGACCACAATTTCAGCTTTTATTATTCCGCGAATACTGGTGCCGGTTAATTCGATTTCGCGGAACTTAACCGTCGCCTCACCGTAATTATGAATCGGTATGGGCGCATACCATATCTCAATCCCCTGATAGCCGAAATACTTGGCTCCGGCAATAAAACTGGCTTCTCTAATCAGCGGCAGACTGACAAACTGACCGGCGATCCCTTCCATGCGGGCCGTAATATAAGATACAATCGGCGTATAAATAAAACCATAGGCCAGAAAAAAAGCCACCGGGAAATTGGGAACCAGCCATACGCAAAGCAAGACATATGACATCGTCGAAAAAACATAGATGCCGACGGCAATCCAAAAATTAAAGTCCCCCCGTCCCGGTGGGGGTCGAAACAGATCTTTAAGGCTGCCCCGCGGGCCGGCACCCGGCTTGCTGAAAGACCGGATCACATGCCAGACACCGATTAACGCAATGGCCAGGCCCAGTCCGATACCAAAACTCAGGTAAAAGTCAAAATTGTTGGCGAAAATGGTATCGACGGTCCTCATTCCCAGATGCCATCGATTTAAAATGCCGTAATGGTACAAAATCGGGTTGGCCACAATGGTGATAATCAGTCCCACCAGGCCGCCGATAACGGCCCAAAACGGCAGGACCATTCCAATGAAGACAAGTCCCAGATCAAACTGAATCCCGGTGGCCACAGCAGGCAGTATTTCTTCGGTATGGCCCGTCAGCTCCACCCAGGGAATGGGTATCAGTCGAATCGGTTCCATCAGGAACAAGCCGGAAACCGTGGGCAATAAAACATATATCCCACCGAAGAGAAGGCCGATAACGCTTCCGATAGAAAAAATGCGCCATTTCCAGCTTTGGGCTTTTTCTTCGGTTGATTCGGCCAGTGCCATGGTTCCCAGCGCGGCCACCGGTGCCATCGGAAAGGGGAGTTTTTCCACGTCGGAGGTAATACGAAAAAATACATACCCCAGGCCAAACTGATCGATGCGCTGAATAATCTGAGTTCCAACCAGCAGAAGAATGGGTATGAGCCAGTCCCGGTGAAAAAAAGTTCGCTCCAGCAGGGAGGCTGAACCCGGCGGAGGGGCGACCCAGGTGGGGATGAATTCAGTTAATCCCAGCATCTGCGCCGCATCAGACTGAACCAGGTACTGGTTCCACAAAAGGCCCTGAAAAGGGGTTGCCAGGGCGGCGCCGGCCATGTAATACAGCAGGAAAATTTCCTGCTGCTTCAATTCACTGTATGAACGCTTGGCGAGCTCGGCAAACAGGATAATGGTCACCCAGCGTGCGGCAGGCCCGATCCCGGAGCCGATAACCAGCTGGAGATACATACTTCCGGGCATCATGAGAAAGCCGATAAAAACCGCTCCCACAAATGTCTTCCAGTCAAATCCTTCCTCAAAATGATCCGGTGTCTTCAGAAGATCTCTATATTCCTGGAGTTCTTTGTCTTCGTACATAGTTTGTGTTCCGGGTTGCGGGTTACGAGTTACGCGTTACGCTAGTTAGGCAGCACCAGATAACTCGAATAGCTGAACAGTCCGTAAATGGCCCAGGAACCGGCCATGAGAAAATCTCCGATAATCATGCCGATAAAAAAATTGCGCATCTTTTTAAATAACCTCACCCCACCATAACGCATGCACAGCGCATTGAAAAGCCACCCGATGAAAAAGCTGAACCACAGGATTCTCATGCCGGAGCTGTAGGCCGTCAAATAGCCGATGGGGTGTATCGGCCACCAGTAAAACCGGTGAAAGCAAATCACCAGGGCCAGCATCACGAAGGCGCCGGTCAGGGTGAATATCGTAATCCATTGGCTGGGTTCAGCCGGAGATTCGATCAGGCTGTAAACATCGTCGTAAACGGCAACCGTTGTCCGGGTGGCCCAATCCAATCCAAGCTCACGCAGACCGAATTTGTAGCCCAGCGCCAGCATGGCCAGAAAAGACACAACGACCCCCGCAATAAGCGTCAACAGGATAACAATAAATATCCGGCGACTATTCGTTGTCTTGTCTGTGACCTTGCGGGCGTGCAGCAGGGAGGGCATCAGCGATTCCCGCAAATCAACAAAGAGTAATTTTTGAACGACAGCGGCGACCACCAGGCCCACACCGGAAAATAATCGGGTGCCGAAAAATGCAATCACACCGTCAAGCGGCGCTGCGGTTAAAGTAAAATAAGCGAGTCCACCCTGGCAAATGACCCGGGTGGCCACCAGGGTAAACAGGAAAAAAAACCCAACCACCAGAAAAGAAAATAAAAACGGCAGACCGAAATAATGACACCAGACTACAATTGCCAATCCACCACCGACGGCTCCCCAGAATGCCAGCCGGGTGGATAGCCACTCCTGCTCTATTTCACTTTCTTTCTTAAACCCAAAGCCTTTTTGCAGTATATCCAGAAAATGAAACCGGGCCAGCCAGGCCAAAAACACAAAAAACACCAGGTAAGCGCCGACCATCTGCATTTCTTCGGGCCGGGATATGGTTGGGCCGAAGGTTACGCCCAGGGCAGCCGCCGGTATACTAAAGCCGAAAAAATACAACAGCCCGATGAACAACGCGCCGGCAATAAAGAACAACCAGAAAGAAAATGATATCTGCTTGGAAGTCAGAAAAGCAAACCCTATGAAAGCCGGATAAATATAGATTTTTAGTTTATAAAAGCCTGAAAAAAGACCGTGTTTCGGGAAAAATTTACCGGCCAGAATCAAGGTAGGAATCGACGGAACGGATGGATTATAAAAATTAAGCCCGTTTATCAAATGCAGGCATATGGGGATAAGAAGTCCGGCCAACAAAAAACGATTGGCAAAAAAACGGCCCAGTTCGTTATTATCAATCGCTTCCTGCATTAACAATGGGACCCGCAATAACGGAAAATTCATGCGTTCGTTGTACAGCCCCTGTTTACTTAAAAGGCTGACCACGCATGCAATCACGAAATAACACAGCAGTACAAATCCCGCCCAGCCAAGCAGGGGTACCAGCCACGCGTCCCAGGGGATATTGCCCAAAACCTCCAGCCAACCCATCTGTCGGCCCCCGGTCAATCCGTTATATAATTCGACAATGGCTTCCTGACTCTGGGGATACCAGCTTTGAGGCAAAAGTGGTTGAAGAACTTCCTGCCAGCGATTTTCAACCGTAGCGAAGTGATAGGGGGCGGTTAAATTAATAAAAAATGTGCGTGCCAAACCGGTCCAGGCGATCCCGGAAAGCAATACCATCAGGGACCAGCACACCAGGAGCTCTTTTCCGGTCAGCAGATTGCGGCCTTTGAATATCGACCGAATAACAGCGGTAAATATCATCAGCCACATAAAGAAATAAAAGGGTGCCAGGGGGAAATGCCCCCCCCCCAGAGGCGTTCCCTGCCGGTAGGCGTTATTAAAAGGGGTGATGAGACATATCACCAGGGCAAGACCGGACCCCAGCAAAATGGCGCGCAGACGGATTCGGCTGCCGGAGG
>JAIVWA010000461.1:0-3231 GCA_049190255.1 Gammaproteobacteria bacterium
ATCAACTTAATCAACTTCTTTTCCTTAATCAACCATTCAACCAGTAAACTATTCAACGAGGTCTGTATTCGCGGTTGTTGGGGATAACTGCTTCAAGATGCTCTCAAGTTTGTCCAGCTCGCGACCGTATCCGGCCCAGTCCCCTTGCCGCAGATATTCCTTGGCTTTATAGTAATATTCCAAAGCCCGGGCACTGAGATCGGATGTTTCGCCGGTTTGCGGGATAACGGCAGGTACCTTTCTACCCAGGACAATCTCGCGTCCCAGGACCCGGCTCAAGGCCTGGTCAAGTCTTTCCTCCATGACCACCCGGTTGCCCAGGGCCACAATCACCCGTTTTAACTCCGGCAACGAGGCTGTCGTCGTGCTGCCCTCTCTGGCAGGCCTCACGCCCTGCTGCTGCTTCTGGGACTTGGCACCGGATTGGGTTTGGGGCGCCGCAACCGGCTGTCTGGCTTCCTGTTTGGCTTCCAGATAAATCGGCTCCACGTAAATAAAAGCATTGCTCACTGGAATTGCCAGCAGGTTGCCCCGGATGACCCGGGACCCGCGCTGGCCCCACAGGCTAAGTTCACGGGAGATATGGGTTTGTTGATCGATCCGGGCTTCAATCTGCATGGGGCCATATACCAGCTTCTCCTTGGGCAGTTTATAAACGATGAGGTTGCCGTAGTTCGGAAAATCGCTTCTGGCCGCCAGCCAGCCGATCATGTTGTCCTTTTTGGACGGGGTGTAGGGGATCATCAGCAGAAACTCCTCCTTATCCTCTTCCGGAAGCTTTATGATAATGTAATAAGGCTTCATCCTTTGCCGGTCGTCACCGTAAATTTCATCGGGAGGCTCCCACAGATCTTCCTGGTTGTAAAACACCTGAATGTCCTGCATGTGGTACCGGGCGTAAGTTTGCATCTGGATTTCAAACTTGTCGACGGGGTAGCGGAGGTGCTTTTTTAAGTCAGCCGGCATCTTGGCCAGGGGTTTGAAAAGATCCGGATATACTTGGGCGTAAGTCCTGACAATGGGATCCTGCTCATCGATCATGTAGTAGCTGACATCTCCGTCATAAGCATCGATGATTACCTTGACGGAATTGCGGATGTAATTGAGCCCTATCCTTCTGAAATGGTTTTTGGATCGCTTGGAATAGGGATACATGTTGGAAATCGTATAGGCATCCTGGATCCAATAAAGCCTGCCCCCCGAAACCACCATATAGGGATCGCTATCATAGGCCAGAAAAGGCGCAACCGCTTTCACCCGCGGCTTGATCCGGCGGTTGAACATGATCCGGCTTTCAGGCGTCAGGTAGGTGGTAAACAGTATCTGGGGATCCTGAAATTCAATGGCGAACAGGAGTCTCTTCAGGAAGGAATCGATGGCAACACCGCCCTTGCCCTGATAATCGGTGTAGACGTTCTTATCTCCCCTGGGAAAATCAAATTCCTGGGCACCGGTCCTGACCAGGACGTATTCGTCGGTCTTTTCACCGTAATATATTCCCGGTCGATCAATCTTGAGGTCTATATCCGACACCGGGGGCAGGTCCTTTATCATGAGCTGCGGGAGACCTTCGCTGGTAACCTCATTGACGGGGCTCATGGCCAGACCATAGCCATGGGTGTAGATCAGGTGCCGGTTGACCCAGGTGTGGGCCTGGGGCGGGAGCTGATCGACGACCAGCTCCCGTGCGGCCAGCATGACCTGGCGGTAAGTGTTGTCGATCATATAGCGATCCACATCCACGTTGTTAAAATCGTAATAAAGCCTGATGGCCTGGATCTGCCGGTAGGTCTGCAGCAGTGGGCGTTCATCCCAGACCCTGATGTTCTGGATGGTAACATCATGGCCGCTGATCTCCTCGGCGCTCAGCTCTTCATTGATCTCAAAATTGACCTCTTTGATAAGGTTCAAATTATAGGCCTTGCGGGTAAACTCAATATTGTGGGCAATAAACGGAGATTCCTTGGCCAGTTCATTGGGTTTGACCACAACTTGCTGAACCAGGAAGGGAAGACCGTTGGCCAGGACCAGAATGGCTGCAACCCACACCCCGCCGCTGATCAGGAGTAGTTTCAGCTTGGGCCGAAAGGCATTGTAAATCAGAAAAAAGCTCCACAATAAAGATATCACCATCAAGGCCCTGAAGACGGGTATTCGAACGTGGACATCCGTATAGCTGGCGCCGAAGGCCGGCCCCTGGGTGGAGTACAGAAGACCGTAGACCTTCAGATGATAACCCCATGCGACCAGAAGGACCATAATAGCGGCAAGCACCAGGAGATGGTTGCTGACTTTTTCCGCAATTTTAACCTTGGGCAGAGAACTTGGCCGGTCATCGGCCAGAAGCACTTCCCCGATAAACTGGACCCCGCCGTCCTTTATATACCAGATAACCGCCACCAATCCGGCAAACAGAAGCATAATCAACAACTGTTCGCGTACGAACATATAAAAAGGCAGTGAGAATACATAGAACCCGATGTCCTTGTTAAATATGGGGTCATTGATACCGAAAGGTTGTTGATTAAAAAAGCTGAGAAGCATATTCCATTGTTCGGAAGCCCTTGAGGCAATAAAAAAACTGACAATCAGAATAGCGGCTAAAATAAGGTTGTCCAGGGTGGCGCTCGAGATCGGGAACCCGCCGATTTCAGCTGTTGGCCGTTTCCCGCCGGCGGGAGTTAGACGCTGGGCGATATAGAGATTGACGGCCACGATGACGATCATAAAAAACCAGATCGTCGCGACAAGTCCGAATTTCCCCACGATCATGGTCCAGAACACCGAGGCGAAGCCCAGATTCTGGAACCACAGCCAGTTGGGATAAACAGCGATAACCGCCCCTACAAAAATAACCACAAGGATTGCCAGTAAAATAAGTGACCGCTTTACATTCATAATTTTAGACTCCGCAAAAAATGATCCCGATTGAGTCACAACCCAATGGGGTGTTATTTGTTATCGGTTAATCGTTTTGAGGCAGCGATCATAGAGCTTATTCTGGCTTAATGCAAGCGGTAAAGTGATGATAATGTTGATTTGCCATAGTGTATCTTTATTCCCCAGACGTACGGAATCCAGACCTCGTCATTCAGCTTGGAAAAATAGCTGTGACTCTTTAGCTGTCGTGGGATTGCATGAAAATTGGACACGGGTCTGATTTAGGAATTAAAGGATTGAGGAATTTAGGAATTGAAGGAAGGAAATGGTTGGCTGCGATTATAACAATTA
>JAIVWA010000461.1:3241-4272 GCA_049190255.1 Gammaproteobacteria bacterium
GCTGGACTGTTACAGTCTACCACAATAACTGCCGAAAGAATTCATTCGGCTATCTGACAATTTACCCTAACGTTGCAAAAGCCGAAGGGCCAACAACATGGCAAAATCGACCATTAACTATTCTTTGCCATGTTGTTTATGCAACATTCGGGTTTACGCTCTGCCGGCCAACACGTCCACATCATCCGGAACCTCGGTGATGACATGATGCTTGGGCGGATGCGACTTCTGGGTCATCAAACTCACCGCTACCATGACCACCAACGACACCACCGGTGGAATCATCGTATCCAGACCGGCCAGCGCCTCGGGAATGGTGTAAAACAGATATAGCCGCAGGATGGAACCCACGAAGATTGCAGCCAGCGCTCCGGGCGTATTGGCCTTTGGCCAGAAAAGGCCCAGGGTCAGCGGGACAACAACCCCGGCAAACACCACGTCAAATGCCAGAACCAGCAGAATGCCCGGTTCGGGTTTGACAATGGCCAGGAAAATCGCAAAGGCCACCACCGGTATGGCCATGATCCGGCTGATGATAAGCAGTTTGCGGTCGGAAATAACCTTGGCGGCATCCGTTTTGTCAACGGCATTCAGATTTGCTTTGCGCCGTGCCATCGGCATGAGGATGTTTCTTTGAATCAGGTTGCGGCCGATGACTGTCGATACGCCTAAAATCCCGCCGTCGGCCGTAGAGGCGCCGGCACCGATGATACCGCCCAGAACCAGCAGGCCGAATATAAAGGGCACATGGGCCTGAGCAATGATGGGCAGAATCATTCGCGGATCGGCGATCTCCGGGAAGAGCGTCAATCCCATCAAACCCATAAAGGAACAAACGATACCGGTGATAACCGTACCGCCGGCACCATAGTAACAGCCTCTCTGGGCGACTTCCGGAGTTTTAGCGGCAAAGATTCTTTCCATAAAATCCAGGGCCACAATGTCACCGATCCCCAGGGCCAGAATTCCGGCCCAGTTTAGAAGGGCACCGTCGGCGATGGAGGTTAATCCGGCCAGGTTGACGAAGTTGT
>JAIVWA010000462.1:0-4268 GCA_049190255.1 Gammaproteobacteria bacterium
AAAATAAAAATATAATTGAATCCATTCCTTAATTAAAACTTAAATGCCTGTGATTTTATACGCTAAAGAAATTTTTTAAACGAATTTAATTCACTGATTAGGAGCGAACATGCCGATATATGAGTTTTACTGCGAAGACTGTAATACGATTTTTAATTTTTTCTCAAAGAGTGTTAACACCACCAAAAAACCAAAGTGCCCTGCTTGCAGGACAAAAACCCTCTCCAGGCAGATGTCGGCCTTCGCGTTTACCGGCAAGGCCAAAGAGGACAGTGATATAGACGACCTGCCCTTTGACGAAGGCAAAATGGAGAAAGCCATGAATATGCTGGCCGGAGAAGCCGAAAACCTTAATGAAGATGATCCCCGGCAGGCAGCCAACCTGATGCGCAAATTGACGGATATGACCGGAATGGAGTTGGGGCCCGGTATGCAGGAAGCGCTCAAACGCATGGAGGCCGGTGAAGATCCCGATGCGATCGAAGCGGAGATGGGGGACCTTCTGGAGGATGAAGAGCCCTTTCTGATGCCTGACAAAAAAGGAGGTCCAAAAGGAGCAAGGCGTGCGGCACCGAAAAGAGATGAGAAGCTGTATGATCTATAAATATAAGGTTTCAGGTGTCGGGTGTCGGATGTCAGCGCCACCTTTGGCCTGAAAAGCGGCCAGTCTAATCTCAAAAGAAACTTTGTCCTTGGATAGTTTCATATGATGGGCTAACTAAAAAGTTCAATCTTTTCACTGAACTGCGCTACAGGGGGTCGCTATGGATAAAAAAATAATAAATAAATTAGAAGTTGCGCAGGGAGATATCACCCGGTTAGATGTGGATGCCATTGTCAATGCGGCCAACACGTCTCTTCTGGGTGGGGGTGGCGTTGACGGCGCCATCCACCGAGCGGCGGGCCCCGGTCTTCTGACTGAGTGCCGGACCCTGGGTGGATGCCCCACCGGTGAGGCCAGAATTACCAGGGGCTATAATCTTGCAGCCCGTCATGTCATCCACACCGTGGGCCCGGTTTATAGCGGAAAACCGCAAGATATAACCTTGCTGACCGGGTGCTACCGGAACAGTCTGCAGCTTGCCGCTGACAACAACCTCACATCTCTGGCCTTCCCGGCGATAAGCTGCGGTGTGTATGGATATCCCATCGAGGCGGCCTGCAAAATTGCCGTGGATACCACCTGCATCTTTCTTAAAACAAACCCATCCATTGCCAAAGTAATATTTATGCTGTTTTCGCCCGAAAATTTAAATGTTTATGAAGCCTATATGCGAACCCTGACAAAAACGAGTGACAAGTGACGAGTACGAGCATCCAGCGACCCGAAACGCGCAACACGCAACCCGGAACTCGTAACCCGCAACCCGCACGCTACCCGGAACTCGTAACGCGCAACCCGAAACCCGGAGATATTGACCATTGACAAACCAGTCGGACGTTATTAATATTAGACTAAATTCAACGATCAGGACCGTTCATGCCGGTTGAATCGCGCTGATCATATTCAATTTCAAGGAGGATGTTATGGTAGAAGTTACCGAAGCGGCTAGCCAGCAAATAGCTGAATACTTTAAGGATCGCGAAGTTGCTCCGATCCGGATCTTCTTAAATGAAGGTGGATGAGGCGGCCCCTCATTGGCAATGGCTCTGGATGAGCCCAAAGATACAGATAATGTGTATGATGTTAATGGATGTCAGTTTATCGTTGATAAAGATTTTTATGAAAAAGCCAAACCCGTGACGGTGGATTTTCTGGGGTATGGTTTTAAGATCAGTTCCGGCATCGATTTCGGCCCGGCATCAGGATGTTCATCCTGCAGCAGCGACAGCGGCTGCGGCTGATTAATTAGGAACAATAGCATAATAAAAGGCAACGCCCCAGGGTGTTGCCTTTTTTTTTGCCCCAACAAACCATTTGGGTCCGTATGACTAAATTCGGTCAAACCCATCGAAACTGTTTAGGGAGAACATGCGCATGCAGGATTTTATGGATGTCATCAAAGGGAGAAGAAGTGTTCGCAAATACGAAGAAACACCCGTATCTGATCAAAAACTTGAAACGCTGATAGAAGCCGTCAAATGGGCGCCGTCCTGGGCCAACACCCAGTGCTGGGAAATTATCGTAATTAAGGACCCGGCGATTAAAGAAAAGCTTCAAACCAGCCTTCCGGCCAAAGGACAACCCGCTACCAAGGCCATCGTCCACGCGCCTGTGGTCCTGGCTGTCTGCGGAAAGCTGAAAAGCTCGGGTTATTACAAGGACCTGGTTACCACAAAATTCGGTGACTGGTTTATGTTTGATCTGGGAATCGCCTGCCAGAACATTTGCCTGACCGCCCATAGCCTCGGGCTGGGAACGGTCATGGTGGGCTTGTTTGATCATGACAAAGCAGGCAAAATACTGAACGTGCCGTCGGGATATGAACTGGTACTGCTGATTCCGCTGGGTTTTCCGGCCAAACAATCCTCGGCGCCCAAGCGCAGAGAAATCAGCGAATTTACACACAATGACATTTTCTAATGGGGAAAATATCACCAGGCAAATTATTCGCTATCACGAAGAGAGCAAGCACCACTACGATCGCTATGCCAGATCGGCAGGACATATGGATTGGGACAACCAGCCCAATCCATTTCGCTTCTATGAAGACACCAAATCTTATGGCTTGCCTTTCCTAAAAAAAGATCCCGCTGCCCTGTATGGGGATCTATACCGGCGAGACAACCATCCCGCCCGGGGAATTACTTTGGCAACCATCGCAGGCTTTCTTGAGTTATCGCTGGGATTATCGGCCTGGAAGGCCGCCGGGGAATCGCGATGGCCGCTTCGAATGAATCCGTCCAGCGGCAATCTGCACCCTACTGAAGCCCACCTCATATTACCCCGGATCGATGGGCTGGCAGGGGGGGTGTATCATTACAACCCGCTGCGCCATGCCCTGGAACAGCGGGCAATAGTTTCTGAAAACGTCTGCCAAAATATTTCGTCCCATTTTGGGTGCGAGGGCTTTCTCATCGGTTTAAGCAGCATATTCTGGCGCGAATCCTGGAAATACGGGGAACGCGCCTTTCGTTACTGCAACCACGATGTCGGTCACGCCCTGGCCGCAATCAGTTTTTCAGCCAATTTATTCGGCTGGAAAGTTTCTTATTTAAGCGAGCTCCCAGATCAGGATATGCAGACCGTCCTGGGTTTTGATAAAACCCGGTTTGCTCCTCTGGAAGAAGAACACCCGGATCTTATGTGTTTTGTGCACCCCGATCAGTCCCTAGAAATTTCCCGGAAGTTGTCGGACGCCATAATTTCTGAATTTAAAAATATTTCATTCAAGGGCAATCCGAACCGATTGAGCCATCAGCCGGTTAATTGGGAAATTATCTACAAAACGGCGCATCTGACCCGCAAGCCGCCCACCGATGAGCACCGATACGAACTCACCACTCAATACGGGTTCCGGGAAGATCCCTGCCGGCTGGCGGCCGCTCAAATCATCCGGCAAAGAAGAAGTGCCACCGCATTTGACCGTAACGGATCGGTGACCAAAGAACAATTTCTGGCGATCCTGGATAAAACCCTGCCCCGCAGCAACTGTCCACCTTTTGATGTCGAACTCATGGACCCGTTGCTGCATCTGCTGATTTTCGTCCACCAGGTTGAGGATCTCACACCCGGTCTTTATTTTTTCATCCGCAATGAAAAAGCGATCCAGCCAATCAGGCGTCTGACGCGGTCTAAATTTCTGTGGGAAGCGGTCGAAAATAACTTTCCTTTGTTTCTACTTGAAAAAGGTGCCTTGCGACAGCAGGCCATGATGGTCAGCTGCCACCAGGAAATTGCGGGACACAGCGCCTTTTCACTGGGAATGATTGCCGCTTTTAAAGACCCGGTCACGAACAACCCCTTTGCCTACCGGCAGCTCTTCTGGGAAAGCGGAATGATCGGTCAGGTTTTATATCTGGCGGCTGAAGCCCAGGGAGTGCGAGGCACCGGCATCGGGTGTTTTTTTGACGATGCCGTTCACGAAATATTGGGTTTGGCAGGTAATGAATATCAGAGCCTATACCACTTCACCATCGGAAAACCGGTAGAAGATCCGCGACTCACCACCTATCCACCCTATTATCACCTGGAAGATCGTTAAAATTTTGATCATTGCGAATAATCGGTATCATACCTATATTACGCTGATGATGCCTGAAGATAAAAAGGTGATAATTAAATTCGAAATTCGAAACAAATTCGAATATCGAAATTCGAATATCGA
>JAIVWA010000463.1:0-4259 GCA_049190255.1 Gammaproteobacteria bacterium
GAAGGAATGTTTGATGTAACCGAATTATATGATGCTGCTTATACTGGATCATATCCTACAGGTTCAATGACTATTTCAAATGTTGGCAAAGACGGAAATGCTTCAAACGGAAATGCTTATTATACTGCAAATTGTGTGGTATGCCATGGTACTGACGGAACAATTTTAGATTTAGAAGGCAAGACATTAGGTAAATTTGTTCGTACAAAAGCAAATGAAGCACAACATAAAATTCATTATGGACAGCTTGGTTCACCAATGACCGGTAAGTTTGCCATTACACTTACAGAAATGAAAGATCTTTATAAAGCATGTGCCGATACCGTAGCATTCCCTAATTAGAAATGTTTTACTTCAGACATTCGTGAACCTAACACGAATGGTTTAAATTTAGTTCTCACCCCTTATGAGTCTTCATTAGAAAGATTTATAAGGGGGTGAATCTATTATAAAACTATTTCAAATAATATAATCATTCTTTTATCAATCCTTTTCTTCCTTTAGTTAATAAGTTTTCTTTTAAGTATTTTTTTCCAATTGGTTCAGAGATCTGCCATCCTTTACTCATCAACCGGTTCTGCACCTTTTTTAGAGTCTTAGTTGTGAATTTTTAATTTTAGTGCAAAGAAATTTTTTGGCATCGCTGTATACTGTTATCTACCAGTGCTTTGCACAAAACTGAACAGCCGCGCAACTTTTTTAACCTGCTTGATTTAGGTTTATCGGGACTACGATTTTGTTTGGGTCATTTGAATTTTGGTGATTCGAATTTGTTTCGGATTTCGTAATTCGAGTTTCGGATTTCCGGTTTATCCGGGTTAGGGTTTCACTCTTTTACCGACTGGGCGGGACGTTCGATGATCGGTGCCAGCTCCGGCGGCGATACCCTGCGCACGGCATCATATTCCGGGGGACAGGCCACCACGCATTCCCCGCATTTGACGCACAGGGATTGGTCGATGCCTTTTTTGCGGGTGCTGGTGGTAAACACCGCCTCCACCGGGCAGCATCCCACGCAGGCATCGCAGCCCCGGGCGCACTTTTCCAGGTCGATGTAAAAGGCGATCAGGGGCCGGCAGACCATGCCGGGGCAGCGCTTTTCCTTCACATGGGCCTCATAATCGTCCTTGAAATATCGCAAAGTGGTTAAAACCGGGTTGGGGGCGGTTTTGCCTAACCCGCAGAGGGAACCGGCTTTGATTTCCTCGCTTAGTTGCGCCAGGGTTTTCAGGTCTTCTTCCCGGCCTTGGCCCTCGGTAATTCTTTCCAGCATTTTGAGCAAATGAAACGTTCCGATGCGGCAGAAGGTGCATTTGCCGCAGGATTCTTTTTGGGTAAAATCAAGAAAATAGCGCGATAGGTCCACCGTACAGGTATCTTCGTTCATGACCACCATACCGCCGGAGCCCATCATGGCGCCGGCTGCGGTCAGCGAGTCAAAGTCAATGGGCGTATCCAAAAACGACTCGGGCAGGCAGCCGCCGGAGGGCCCCCCGATCTGGACGGCTTTAAATTTCTTTTGGTTCGGAATGCCGCCGCAAATGTCGAATATGAGGGTCCGCAGGGTCACCCCCATGGGAATTTCGATCAGACCCGGGTGGGTGACATCGCCGACGATCGAGAATATGGCGGTCCCGGGGCTGTTCTCAGTGCCGATCTGTTTGTACCAGTCGGCACCGTTTTTCAAAATGGGGGGTACCGACGCCAGGGTCTTGACATTATTGATAACCGTGGGGTTTCCCCACAGACCCTTTTTGACCGGATAGGGCGGGCGCTGGATTGGCATGCCGCGCAAACCTTCGATGGAGCTGATCAGGGCCGTTTCCTCGCCGCAGACAAAGGCCCCGGATCCCTGAAAGACTTCGATCTCAAGGTCAAAGGAGCTGCCCAGGATGTTTTTGCCGACCAGTCCGAGGGCCTGGGCCTGGTGGATGGCATCGGTGACGATTCGGACCGCCAGCGGATATTCCGACCGGATGTAAACGATGGCTTTATGGGCGCCGACGGCATAAGCACAGGCAATGATGCCTTCCAGGACCTGGTGCGGATTGCTTTCCAGGATCGTGCGATCCATATACGCGCCGGGGTCCCCTTCATCGGCGTTGCAAATAACGAGTTTGGTGTCCCGGGGCTCTTCAGCGGCCAGTTCCCACTTGACCCCCGTCGGAAAACCGGCGCCGCCTCTGCCCCTCAGGCCGGCGTTCTTGATTTGCTGAACGACTTCTTCAGGGGACCGCTGGAGCATGTCGACCAGGGTGGCATAGCCATCTTCGGCGATGTATTCGTAAATGTCCTCCGGATCGATGTGGCCGCATTTTTCCATCACCACCCGCTTTTCCTGGTTGAACCGCGAAAATTCCATTACCCACGGAATCATATCATTTTCTTCGGTGGCACCCAGAACATGTTCGAAACGGGGGTCTCCCTCGGCCAGAAAAAGATTGGTGAGCATCTGGGCTTTGCCGGGATTCACGTCGGCATAGAATATGGGGGGAAAACCGGATTGCGGATGATCGATGATGACGTAAGGCTCGGCGTAACAATGGCCGATACACCCCACGGTGTGGATGCGGGCCTCAATCCCGTGCTGGGCCAGGGCCTGCTCGAAGGCGTCTTTGGTTGCCAGGGCCCCGGAAGCAATCCCGCAGGTCGCCATACCGATATGAATCTTAGGACCCGGTGCTTCATCGAATGCCTTGCGTCTGGTTTCTGCTTCCCGCCGGATTTCATCAAATCCGGGACGGGCCGGTGCTTTATTCGGTGGGCTCATTTTTTTGTTTTTCTCTTTCCTGCATTTCTTTCTCAATCCGGGTTCTCAACACGAGTCCTTCCACTTTGCTGGGCTGCATATGACCGTGCACGGTCTCCCCCACAACGGCCACCGGAGCCAGGGCACAGCACCCGACGCAGGCCACACGATCCACGCTGAACTCCCTGTCCGGTGTCGTCTCACCTTCTTTGATCTCCAGTTTGCGTTCAAAGTTTTCGAGAATAATATCCCCGCCCTTCACATGACAGGCGGTCCCTAAGCAAACTTTGACCGGGTTTTTCCCGGGCGGGTTAAAACGGAATTGGTTATAAAAAGTGGCCACCCCGTAGACTTCTGAAGAAGAGATATCCAGATGATCGGCCACCAGATGAATGGCCTCCCCGGGAAGATAGGCAAGTTTTTGTTGAACTAATTGAAGGATGGGAATCAGTTTGCTGCGATCGTTTCCGATTTCAGCAAGATCCGTTTTGATCTGTTCCAGAAGGGATTTTTCCTCCGCACTGAGCGCTAGATCCATTCACAACTCCTTTGAAGACCAACACCAGTGAACGAAAGTCCATTTCATGATCGACTCCGACACAGCGGGTCGAATTCGGTTGCTGACACCTGACACCTCATATGAAACATCTCTATGTCGCAAAATCAAAGAATCACATCTTTTCCATGGCGCCATAGGCGGACTGAATGCGTTCCCGCAACAGGAAACATAATTTTTCCATGACATTAAATCCAAAGCGAGTGTCGCTGATCATGTCCTCCCGCAATTCGGCACCCTTCAGCAACAAAATGGTTGCGGGTGCCTGGCAAAAGGTCCTCAGCATCATAATATGCGGCTCATCCAGCAGGGTGGACCAGCATCCAAATACCCTTCCCTTGCCGAGGGTGGCGATGACCACCCGGCCTTCACGGGACCCCATGTCCACGGTTCTTTCCAATATCACCTGGCCCTTTGCGATGATGTAGATGGTTTCTCCGAAATCACCCTGCTGGTAAACCAGCGCGCCCTTGTTAAAGGTGTTTACCCGGCAAATTTTGGCAATATTCTTAATTTCGCTTGGGTCCAGGCCCTTGAATAACTCACAGCCTGCCAGAACCTCTTCAATTTCAGCGGATTTCATTTTAAAAATCCTTTCTCCAAATGATTGAATATTCAATAGTCAATTCTCCGCCTTCGGCGGATCCGGGTTATGCCGATTGGGTATACATGGTCATCAATCGATTGCCGATCGCGCCGGAGAGTTGCTTGAAGAAGAGACACTCGTTATCGATATCGGCAGTTAAAATTTTCTCCATTTTCTTCCGGTCGATTCTGAGAATAACCGACGGTCCATCACATCTGGCTGTAAGAAAATAGGTGTCCCGGCCAATCAGGCTTGCACAGCCGAAGATCTCTCCCAGGCCGCTGCTTTGGTAAACCACCTTACCGGTATCCCCCAGGAGGAGGCTGATTTGACCCTGGATTAAAATGAAAAAATAATCTGCCGGCTCG
>JAIVWA010000464.1:0-4252 GCA_049190255.1 Gammaproteobacteria bacterium
GGGATGAAAGCGCCACCAGTTCCTCGAGCAACTCTTTTATATTCACATCCTGGATGGTGGTGTCGGTTCTGCGGGCAAAGCTGAGCAATTTGTGGGTAATTTCCTTGCAGCGTTTGCCCTGGGTTTGAATCTGCTCGATGGCCCTTTCGAATTCGGCCTGATTTTCACTTTCGTCAAACACTATTTCTTCCATTAAATCTCCCATCCAGCCGGCTTCCTCCACCATGATGGCGACGGGATTGTTGATTTCATGGGCGATGCCGGCAGCCAATTCCCCCACCGAGGCCAGCTTGCCGGCCTCGACGACTTTTTTGCTCATCAGCTGTTTTTCTGAATCTGCTTTGGCAACCCGCCTGACAATCGTCTTGGACAGGGTAAAGGCCATGATGATAATGCCAATCAGTCCGATAACTATCAGGACCGTCGTTATCCTGAATGTTTTGCCCAGATCGGCAAATGCATCCGCCATCCGTTGCTGGTATACCAGCAACCAGTCTCCGTTTTTTAAAAAGGCCGCAATGTAGATATTTTCATTCTGATCGCTGTCCGATTTGACGGCGATACGCACCTCGTTAGGAGAGACTGATGGTTTGGCCAATAATTCAGCGTAAATGGTTTTGCTGGCAATAATCTCACTAGAAGGTCTTGTAATCGGTGTTGTTTGCAATTCTGCCTTTTTGTTCAAGATAAGCGCAAAGCCGGTTTGACCGAGGCGGATATTTTCAACCAGGTTGGTAAAGGCGACAAAATCGATCGTCGCCCGCAGGATCCAATGCCCATCTTCCCCGCTATTGCGCACTGCAATGATAAAGTGCGGCATCCCCCTGAGCCCTAAAAAGACATCGCTGATAAAATATTCGCTTTCAATTGCCCGTCGAAACCACTCGGCATCCGAATAATCGGCCTGGGTTAATTTAAAAGGCCCGGCATAGGCGATTTGCTCTCCAGCGGCATTGATAACTCCCAGGTCGACGAAATCCCGGCCAAAATCCTTTTGGAGCGCTACCAGGCGCTCTTGCAGAAATGATTCATCTTGCAGTTTGTCCCGCCCACAACTATCGCTTAAAAAGCGAATATCGCTGAGTTTTTCCTGTAAAAAACTGTCGATATTCCGAGTATGGCTGTGAACCAGTTCACGCAGGTGGTCGTATACTTTTGCATGATAGGAGGCCCGGAATTGATAATAAATCGTGCTGCCGACAAGAATCAGAGGGATGACGGAAACGATGATAATGATCAGGATGATGTTCCGGTTCAATGATCGGAAATAATGATCGCTCACTTGATTATTTTGGGTCATATTCGTACCACCACGTGTACTAGAATCCGCGTTTTGCCAATATTTCCTTCACATGGGCTTCCCTGATTTTTTCTTCGTGACCCTGCTTTTTACGGGTAGCCTCCTTGACTTTGCCCATCAGTTGTTCCATGTCACAGGGTTTCATCAGATAATCAAAAGCGCCAAACCTCATTCCTTCAATTGCCGATTCCACCGTGGCATGGGCCGTGAGCATGACGACCTCGATTAACGGGTAGGCTGACTTCATTTTCTTCAGGGTTTCGATCCCATCCATGCCGGGCATTTTGACATCCAGGATCACCACATCCACATTTTGGTGTTTATCCAGGGTTTCCAATGCCTCCTGACCACTAAAGGCTGAAATTACATTCAACTCTCTTTTTTTCAGACGCTTGGTCATGGTTTCTACAAAAGGGGCTTCATCATCGACTAACATCACGAAGGGGTTAATCATTTTATTTCTCCTTTTGGCCTGACTTTTAAATAAATCAGCTAAGTCTTTTGCAGTTCCGGTTTAAAAACTCAGGGTTTTTCTTCTTTTGTCATATATCTGAGCAAAGCCTGTGCCAAAAGCGAAGGTAGTGAGAAAGTGTTCAATTTTATTGAAGAAAAATTGATTCAGGGAATTGCTGAGCAAGCAAAATGGAAGGTTTCGGGGACTGTGGGTGTCAGGTTTTTTTACAGTTTGTTAAAAATCACCGGCATGGGAAAATTTAGACTTCATTATTTTAGAAAATGCCATTGATGCATGCCTCAAAGATAAAACCAAAGTCGAATAGTGATGCAGTTCTCAATTTTGGAGAAAATTGTTTTACCGATCAGAAAGCGTTTTTCCCAACCGATCAATTTGATTTAAGTATTCGGTATTCTTTTGAATCACACCTTTTTCATTAACATTTCCGAACAAACAAGTATCAACCAGGGTGATATTCAGGTTGTCAAAAATAATCTTATAAAAATCCAAAAAAATTTTGGTTTTGTAAATATCACTGTTCATATGCATTGGAGAGATAATGATGGCTTTCTTTCCCTCGATGAATGGTTTATTCAAATCTGAATAATACAGGTAAAGACGGTCGATCAATACTTTCATGATGCCTGTGACCCCCCACCAATAGATGGGAGATGCAAAGATAATCAACGCAGATCTATTTATTTCCTCGTAGACTTCCACCATATCATCTTTAATTGAACATGCCGTATTATCGGTGCAATGGTAACAACCGATACAGTCTTTAATTTTTTTCTTCCTGACATCAATCTGCTTGATCTGGACATCAGTCTGTAAAGCAGATGTAATTAATCTGCTGAGAATAATATCTGTATTCCCATTGACCCTTGTTGCACCGTTGATCACTAATATTCTTTTATTTATCAAGGCTTTATCCTTTTTTTCCAAGTAAGCAATGATGATAAATCGACCTGCCCCCCACAATTTGTAGCACTTTTTAACCGTTGACATCGATATGTTGTAGTTTTAGCACCGGATAAAAAATGTCAGATAGATTGAGAATGTGGGTATTTTGATTTAAAAAATTCCTGTCTACACCGTCAGTGTTTAATATCTGGAAACTTTTTACCCAGTGTCTCTCTGTTTTTAAGCGCGGTATTCTTTTTTTTGACAGACCAGGTCTTTACTTTGTTGAGTGCTTGAGAACGGAGCTTCTGATATTCACCCTGACGATTGTCTTCAATTATCTTCCGGGACCTGGCATCGGCAAAAATTGCTCTGCCGACCGGGGTGCGGGTAATAACGGTTGTCCATCCCTCTTTGGCTCCGATGCCGCCAAAGGAAACATCGGCATACTCGGCGGAATAGTCCGGGCAGAAATAGCAGGCAAAGCGCTTCATGAACTCCAGCTCATCCAGCATAATGGTTTTGACTTCACCGTTGTTTAAGTGCACCAGAAGGTCTTCTTTAATATTTAATTTTCTGACATCTTCCCATTGGAACCCGCCGATTTTGGCAATTTTATCCCGCTGCTTTTCGCCAAACACAAAATTGCCCGAGCAGAACAGCCCCAGACAGAATTTAATTGAATCCGAAGGGATGATGCTGAGGGTTTGCATTCTTCGAACCGCCCGGATCTGACAGGGTGTGCCGACAAAGGCCACCCGTTGCAGACCTTTTTGGATCAGGGGGTTAAACTCTCTAAATTGAGAGTAAGTGATATAATAATCGCTGAAGCGCTTCATGCCGTGGGAGGTGTCGAAGAAAAAACCTGCTGTGTCACGAATATCGGCCTCCGACTCCGCCAAAAACGGTTGGCGCTGAAAAGGTCCGGTCTGTTTGGTGACGATGGCACCATCGATCCGGCCGGATTTAAACAAATGTACCAGCAGCGCCGTAACAACGCCACCGTCGGTCGCTTTCTCACGAATGGACCGATCTGAGGCACGTGCAATGCCGGTTTCGATCACCCGTCCGATGGGTGCGCACCACCCCAGCTTTTGCTTGGTTTCTTCATCCAACTCGTCTATTTCCGGACAAATCGTATAGCACAGCCCGCACTCGATGCATTTGTCCTGATCGGCATAGCGGGGTCTGCCTTCTGAATCCAACTCCAGGGCCCCGAAATTAACGGCCGAGCAGAAGGTCACGCAACCCCCGCAACGATGGCACAGACCGGGTTTTTGGACATCTTGAATTAAATCGGTAAAAGATTTCATATCGCTCCTAGGAATGACGATTGACGATTGTCGAATGACGAATGATGGTATCGCTTCGCTCTGTCATTCTTATAAGATTAATATTGTTATTACTCCCTAACCCGGACAAGCCGGAACCAAACAAGATCAATCACGAAAGCACGAAAAGAAGCCAAGAAAATTTTCGTGTTTTCCAACTTTCGTGTTTTCGTGATAAATCCGCCTTAGGCGGATCATAAAATGCAAAGAATTCACAACTAAGACTCTAACGTTGCAACATTGGAGTAAACAGCGCTTCCCCCT
>JAIVWA010000465.1:0-4234 GCA_049190255.1 Gammaproteobacteria bacterium
CCTATTAAAAATATGACGGAGCGAAGCGATTCCTTCATTCGTCAATCGTCATTCGTCAATCGTCATTTTCTTTGTTCCGGTCTATCCGGGTCAGGAATACCATGGCTAAAAAATTTCAACCCATCGATTTAAGCAAGGTAAAAACCTACAGCCTTTCTGATCGAAAAAGCAAGGTGCAAGCCGGCGACTTTGGCAAAACCTGGCACAAAGGCTCATCTTACAGGGCCTTTCTGGATGGTTTACCGAACATTCTGGCGGGCAAACAACTCAGAGATGTCATATCTGCTATCGCCAGGGCATATATTGATAACCGTACGATCATATTCGGCATGGGCGCCCATGTGATCAAAGTGGGGCTCAATCCCCTCATCATCGACCTGATGGAGCGCGGAATCATTACCAGTGTCGCCATGAACGGGGCCGGAATCATACACGATGTCGAACTCGCCATGATCGGCCAGACATCCGAGGATGTCGCCGCCGCCCTTGGAGACGGTTCCTTCGGCATGGCCCGCGAAACCTGTTCTTTTTTAGGCGAAGCCATTAAAACCGTGAAGGGCAATAAAACAGGTCTGGGCGAAGCCGTCGGTCAAACCATCATCGACAGGCAACTGCCCCTGATGGACAAAAGTATTCTGGCGGCCGGAATCCGGCTGGATATACCGGTTACGGTTCATGTTGCCATTGGAACCGATATCATCCATATGCATCCCGGTTTTGATCCTCAGAAAGCAGGGGCAGCGACCCACCGCGATTTTCGACTTTTTTCATCCATCGTGGCAACCCTCGAAAAAGGGGTTTACTTAAATGTAGGATCTGCCGTAATCTTGCCTGAAATATTTTTAAAAGCCATCACCCTGGTACGAAATCTAGAGTATAAGCTGAAAGAATTTACAACGGTCGACCTGGATTTCATCAAACATTATCGCCCGCTGACCAACGTTGTTGCCAGGCCGACGGCCACAGGCGGTCAGGGAATCAGCCTCGTGGGACATCATGAAATCCTGTTGCCCCTGATCGCGGCGGGAGTGATTGAGCAGCTCGATTAGACCTGTAAATCATGGCAAACGGCACAACGTATATGGTTGCAAGAGGAAGATGCGAGGCATAGGGTATCAGGAATTCGGAAGTTGGAATGCGGCCTCCGGCCCATAGGGGCCTATGCCTACGCCCCGGCGGGAATGCGGAAAATAAAAAAAAGCGCAGGGCGTATGCATACGATCTAATCTGATTCAGCAGCAGCTGCGCCGTCTTGTCGCGCCGAAGTATTACAAAAGGCGGAAGCCAAAGAGCTAAGGCGGTTCATCCGACCTCTGTTTTCTGAAACTTCGTTTGCCCCAGGTGCTAGGTTTCGCGCCTTAGACACCGGCTTGATTATTGGGTGCTGATGATTATTATTTTAAACCGTAGGCGCTCAGGATTCTATAAATACTTTCGTGTTTTAAATAGTTGAGGAGTAAAGTTCATGCCGATTTATGAGTATCACTGTGAAAAATGCGGCCAAAATTTTGAATGTCTGATCATCGGATCAGATACACCGCAATGCACCACCTGCAACAACAAAAAGGTGACCAAACTCATGTCTGCCTGCGGTTTTGTCAGCAAAGGCGGCGGTGGAGAAACCGTGTCCTCATCAGCAGGATCATCCTGCAGCGGTTGTTCTGCAAGCAGTTGCGCCGGGTGCAGCCCCTGATGAAACCATCGATTAAAATCGGAACCCGGGCAAGTAAACTGGCACTGTGGCAGGCCAACTGGGTTCAATCGGCCCTAAACCAAAAATTTCCCGGGCAAAAGATCGAGCTGGTTACGATCAAGACCAAAGGTGACAAAATACTGGACGTGCCCCTTGCTAAAGTTGGCGGCAAGGGGCTTTTTGTTAAAGAAATCGAACAGGCCCTGCTGGAAGGTCGTATTGACCTGGCCGTGCACAGTATGAAAGATATGCCGGCGGAAATCCCCCAGGGTCTCTGTATTGGCGCGGTACCGCAACGGGAAGATCCCGCCGATGTCCTGGTCTCAAAAGACGGGCTGGTTTTTTGTGCTCTGAAATCAGACGCTGTGATCGGCACCAGCAGTCTGCGTCGGGCAGCTCAACTTCGCCACGCCCGCCCGGACATTGTAATTATGCCGCTGCGGGGAAATCTGGATACCCGCTTAAAAAAATTGCAGTCTGAAAATCTTGATGCCATTGTATTGGCCGCGGCCGGCATAAAGCGGCTTAATCTCGAACAACGGATCACGGAGTACTTGCCGGCTGATATCATGCTCCCGGCCGTAGGCCAGGGCGCCCTGTGTATTGAAAGGCGGCAGGATGATCCCGGGATCGAACGCCTGTTAACGACTCTGGATCACCCATCCACCCGGGCCGTCGTAATGGGAGAACGCGCCTTTTTGAATCGCTTGGGGGGCAGCTGTCAGGTGCCCATCGCCGGTCACGGGGAAATTCATGGAAATACCTTTGCCCTGACCGGTTTGGTAGCAGATCTCGATGGCAGCCGGATAATCAAAGCCAGTTTATCTGGCCCGGTTGATAAGACGGAAGCCATCGGCATCAAACTCGCTGAACAACTCATCGCCCGGGGGGCTGATAAAATACTGGAGCAACTCCAAATAATGGAATCCATCAACGATGAAAGCTAAAGTGTATCTGGTTGGTGCCGGACCCGGTGATCCGGGTCTGATTACCGTAAAAGGCAAAGAATGTATTCAAACAGCAGACGTCATCATCTATGACTATCTGGCCGCCCCTACCCTTTTAAAACACGCCGCCCCCAACGCAGAAATGATATATGTCGGAAAAAAAGGCGGCGATCACACCCTGTCCCAGGATAAAATTAACGCGCTCATGGTTGAAAAAGCCAAAGCCGGCTTGACGATCTGCCGCTTAAAAGGCGGGGATCCGTTCATCTTCGGGCGTGGCGGAGAAGAAGCTGAAGTTTTAGCGGCCAAGGGCATCCCCTTCGAAGTCGTGCCCGGTGTGACATCGGCCGTAGCCGCCGCCGCCTATGCCGGCATTCCTCTGACCCACCGCAAGCTAACCGCCACCCTGGCATTTATCACCGGCCATGAAGATCCCCACAAAGAAGATTCCAGTATCGACTGGGAATCTTTAGCCGGAGGGATCGGAACCCTGGTATTTTTTATGGGGGTAAAAAATTTACCCGAAATCACCCAAAAATTAATTGCCAACGGTAAGTCGCCGGAAACTCCGGTGGCGCTGATTCGCTGGGGAACCACCCCCAGCCAGAAAACGGTAACCGGAAATTTGGACAACATCACCGAACGGGTTAAAAAAGCCGGGCTCAAGGCCCCGGCGATTATCGTGGTAGGTGAAGTGGTTGATTTAAGAAAAACCTTGAAATGGTTTGAAACCAGGCCCTTGCTGGGCAAAAGGATTGTTGTGACCCGCGCCCGCGAACAGGCCAGTGACCTGGTCCGGCAGCTGTCTGATTTGGGGGCTGAATGCCTGGAATATCCCACCATTAAAATCGTGCCCGCAGATGACGTCACGCCCATGGACCGGGGAATCGAAAATCTTAGCGATTATAACTGGATTGTCTTTACCAGCGTCAACGGCGTTAAATTTTTCTTTGAGCGCCTGTTTGAAACGGATCGGGACGTGCGGGCCTTAAATCACCTTCACACGGCCGCCATCGGACCGGCCACCGCTGAAAGATTGTTTCAGTTCGGGTTGAAAAGCGACATCATTCCCAAAAACTACCGGGCCGAATCCGTGGTGAAGGCTTTCCGCCAGGAAAAATTAAAAGGCAAAAAGATCCTGTTGCCCAGGGCCGGGGAAGCCCGGCCGGTTTTGCCGGTTGAATTGCGCAAAATGGGAGCCGAGGTTGATGAGGTAACCGCCTACCTCACCGAAAAGGTTCAGGACAACGCCGATCTGCTTGTCAATCAACTGAAAGAAAATACCATCGATCTGATCACGTTTACCAGTTCCTCCACCGTCAAAAATTTTAAAAGCCTTCTGCCGCCGGACAAATTCAATCAGCTTATCGATGGGGCTACGATCGCCAGCATCGGCCCGATTACCACCGATACGGCCTCAGAATTGGGCTTTAAGGTGCATATCACCGCAGAATCCTATACCATTCCCGGTTTGTGCGAAGCAATTTTGAAATATTATCGCAACCACAAGGCCTGACCCGGATAAACCGGGAAATGCCTAAAAACAGAATGCCTAAAATGCACTAAAGTGCCTGAGAAAAGAAATGCCTAAAGC
>JAIVWA010000466.1:0-4226 GCA_049190255.1 Gammaproteobacteria bacterium
AATTTCGATTGAATTGGGGTCCAGGGACAGCAGATCCAGCATCCAGTCCCCAATCGGACCAGGATGCGGTCGTGCAGTAACGAAAAGCACCGGACGGTGATATCGACCGATGCGGGTCAATACTTCGGCAGCACCATTTATGGGTTTTAATGGTGTCGCATAATTACCCTCCAGTATTCGCTCAACCACGTCATCAATTACTTCCGGTTCCATCGGGATGCATTCCGTCAGATTATAACAGACAATATCATCATAGCGGATCCCGTTGATGTGATAGACATCGCGCGCAATTTCAAGGAACAGCGTCATGGTATCGGCAATCACACCATCTATATCAAACGCCACCGAAGCCGGATTAAACATGGGTTCCCGAGAAAGTTAATGGTTATCCGTTTAACCAACCTTTCAGGCAGCCGCCTTTCTGGATTTCTTTTTCAGTCGGGAAATGCGGCGCTTGTAAATTGTTGCCATTTTTTTATCTTGGGCCTCGATTGCGGCCCGTCGTTGGGCTTTTGTCGCGCCAATCTTTTTCTTTAAATCGCTAACGCTGACAGCTTGTTTTTTTGCGGATTCATCTTTGATGCCTCCGGCCTTTTTACCGGGTTCTTCTTTTGTTTCTTGGACGGTTTCATCTTTGATGCCCCTGGCCTCTTTGATGGCGACGATCAATTCTTCCTTTTTCATCCCGTGAACACCGGTAAGTTCAGGAATCTCCTTGCCGATCTCCCGCAAGGCTGTGACCGTCATTTTCTCCAAAGGTTTTTCCATGTCTGCCGTTTTTTCAGCACTCATTTAGCATCAATCTCCTTTTCTCTTCGTTATCGGAAAGCACAAGCGGAGGCTGCAAAGCCCCCGCCCTTCGATCCATCTTGTATAAACCCTGCCTGATCGCGAGGGTTTGCAACATCCCGCAGCACGATAGTAAAATATTTAATAAACCCGTCTTATTAACGATTATCCCTGCCTTAGTCAATAACTAAAGGCGGAGCAGGAAGCCGGCGGATCAATTTTAAAAACCTACCAAAAAAAATGACGGAGCGATCCGCCTTCGGCGGACCACAAATATTTCCGCCTCCGGCGGATCCGGGTTAAGTTTCCCCCTCCCCTTTTTTCGCCAACTTTAAAAAGGGCTTAAACATCTCAATCGGGATGGGAAAAATGGTGGTGGTATTGCCTTCGGTGGACATTTCTTTCATGGTTTGCAGATACCGCAGTTGCAGGGCGGTGGGATGGTCTTCTATAATCTTGGAAGCTTCCGCCAGTTTGTTGGCCGCCTGAAATTCGCCTTCGGCGTTGATTACTTTTGCCCGCCGTTCCCTTTCCGCTTCAGCCTGCCGGGCCATGGCCCGCTGCATTTCCTGGGGCAGATCGATGTGTTTGAGTTCAACCGTAGCCACTTTTATGCCCCATGGGTCTGTATGGGTGTCAAGAATTTCTTGCAGTTCCGAATTTATTTTTTCCCTTTCAGCCAGAAGTTCATCCAGTTCAGCCTGACCGCAAACACTCCTTAAGGTTGTTTGCGCCAGTTGGGACATGGCATAGGTATAGTTTTCCACCTCGATAATGGCCTTGATGGAATCGATAACCCTGAAATAAATAACCGCATTCACCTTGACGGAGACATTATCCCGGGTAATGACATCCTGCGGATCTACATCCATCGCTACCAGGCGCAGGCTCACCTTTACCATTTTATCGACAATCGGTATCAGGATGATCAACCCCGGTCCTTTTTCTTTGATCACGCGGCCCAGGCGGAAAATTACACCCCGTTCGTATTCATTTAAAATACGTATAGCGGCAGACAGGAAAAATACGACCAGAACCAGTATGGCAATTGGAGTAATTAAATTCATATATCCCTCCTTTGGTGTTAGGTAATTCCTTCTTCCTTAATATTGCTCTTTCGTTTCGGTACGCACGCCTGCCGTCAGGCGCTAGCTCCTTCATCGACCGATTCGACCTCCAGGACCAGATTTACAACCTTTACTACCCGCACTTTGACATTTTCGTCAAGCGCTTCTTTGGCCCTTGCATGCCAGAGTTCCCCATGCACAAAGACCTTGCCCTCGGGTGCCAGGGTTTTCTTGACAATTCCGATTTCGCCCACAAGTCCTTTTGATCCGGTGCTCGGCTTGGAAATCTGGGCCCGAAAAACCAGGCTGGCTACCGCTACAAAAAATCCGGAAATCAGAATAACCGTCGTCAACAAAACCCGCAGAGACAACTTCGTATCCGGCGTGCCACCCTCAAAGAGCATGATCGACCCCAGCAGCAAAGAGACAATACCGGCCACACTCAACAGCCCGTAACTGGTGATCTTCATCTCCATGATAAAGAAAATTATCGCCAGAATAATCAGCAAAATTCCGGCATAATTTACCGGAAGCGTCTGCATCGCAAAAAAAGCAAGGATTAAGGCGATCCCGCCGATCACCCCCGGGAAGATAGCTCCCGGATGGGAGAGCTCGAAATAAAGTCCGGCAAGCCCGATCATCATCAGGATGTAAGCAATATTGGGATTGCTGATCGTCTTCAGGATTTTAGTCCTCAGGGTTTCCTCGATGACAACCTTTTTAACCTCGGCAAGGTTTAAAACACCTCGGTCTTTTAGTTCACGCCCGTTCAACTGCCTGATCAGGTCATCCGTGTTTTCGGCAATCAGATCAATAATATTTTCTTTCAATGCTTCGGTCTCGGTCACCGAGACACTCTCGCGGATCGCTTCTTCCACCCATTTGGCGTTTCGGCCCCGTTTTTCAGCCACGCTTTTGGCCTGGGCAACCATATCATTGATGACTTTTTCAGACATTTTCCCGTCAATATCTTTGCCGCCCATTCCCACCGGATGGGCCGCGCCGATATTGGTCCCCGGGGCCATGGCGGCGACATCCGCTGCCATGGTGATCATCACTCCGGCTGATGCCGCCCGGGCCCCACTCGGGGAAACATATACCACCACCGGCACCTTGCTGCCCAGTATGTTCTGGACGATGAGTCGCATCGACTCCGCCAATCCGCCGGGGGTATCCAGTTCAATGATAATGACGGCCGCTTCATTTTCTTCGGCTTTTTTAATACCTGATTTTATGAACTCGGCTGTCCCCGGGCTGATGGCATCTGCCACCTTGATGATATAAACCTCGTTTTGTTCGGCCAAAACGCCGGTTGCAACGAACAAAAAGAGCAGAATCGCAACGATCGGAAAAAGTCTAGTCTTCATAACGATATTCCTTCATCAGCATTTTCATATCCTCCCACACTTCCCGCTTTTTGTCGGGGTTGCGCAGAAGATAAGCGGGGTGGTAGGTGGGCAGGACCTTAATTCCGTTATACTCGTGAAAACGTTTCCTGAGCCTGGAAATGGGCGTATTCGTCTCCAGCAGGGTCTGGGCTGCAAAGGCACCCAGGGCAACGATAAAATCGGGCTGTATCGCCGCTAACTGGCGTTCCAGAAACGGAAAACAGCTTTTAATTTCATCGGACTCAGGGTTGCGGTTTCCGGGAGGACGACACTTGATGATGTTACAAATGTAAACCTGGGCCCGGTCAAGTTTGATGGCGCCGATAATACGGGTAAGCAGCTGGCCGGCAGCCCCTACGAAGGGCCGGCCCTGTTGATCTTCTTCAAAACCGGGACCCTCACCGACAAATACCAGTTTTGCGGCGGGAAGTCCGGCACCAAAAACGATATTATTTCGCCCCCGGGCCAGGCGGCATCGCCGGCAATCACCCAGATCCGCTCTTATATCCTCCAGGGTTTCGGCAAAACCATCCGGGTGCTGCCCCCAGTTTTCGATCTTCTCCAGAGATTGAGGCGAACAGTCAAAGCCACGGTAGCCATCGGCGGCCAGCACCACAAGCGTGCGGTCAATTTCTTCGAGGGCCAGGTTAAAGGCTTGTTTATCAATCATGGGTGAACAATCTCAGACCGCTAGTGATATCCCCTGTTTTCATTACGTTTTAAACATTCCGGGCCACGGAATTATTTCGTATGGAGCGAGGCACAATTTATGGATGTCGGGTTGTGGTCCGGTTTTACCACAAAATATCCATTCGCGTGAAACGTGTCAAGGTTCTGATAGATCGTCCGACCACGGAGGTCTCCGGTTAATCGGAATGGTAACGATAGGATCTTAGTCCGCCTCAGGCGAACTGTGCATTATGTGGCAAGATCTTTTTGTGAAAAAATCAAGTTACCCAAAGAAATGCCTAAAAACAGAATG
>JAIVWA010000467.1:0-4212 GCA_049190255.1 Gammaproteobacteria bacterium
ATTAAAAGAAAAAAGCAAGGTACGCTACTATATTCACTTACTGATTTCTGGTTTTGCATGCTGAAAATACCAGGCGTTTATAATAAAGACGGAGCGAAGCGACACCACAATTTTAGGCATTTTAGGCATTTTAGCGCACTTTAGGCATTTTCCGGTTTATCCGGGTTAGGGTTAAATAATTTCTTCTCGGTCCAGATTGAACAAAATATCATTTTCCCGGTAGGCCAACTCCAGTTTTTCCTGATGCTCTTTCAGCGGGGCCCCGTCCCGGCTTGCCAGTTCTAAAACAAGATAGTTAATGATGCAGGAAATCGTGGTCGGATTTCCAATAAATGGAATGCTTTTCGATGGCGCAATCAATGACAAATGGGCAAAGTGGTTTAACGGACAAAGCGGGCTGTCCGCTATAACGATAAGGGTATGGCCGAGTCGACGGACCATTTTGCCCAGCCTGATCAATTCGTTAGGATAGCGTGTGGTCGCGATGATGACCACCAGGCTTTGGGGTGCCGCGATGGTCAACCAGTCGATTGCCGTGCTGTCGCTGCCTTTTACGATGCGCACGTCCTGGCGGATCTTTGTCAGAGACCAGCCCAGGTAGTAGGCAAAGGTGTATGAAAGCCGGGATCCAATGACATAGACGGGTGTATGGGTCGCCAGGTAATCCACGACCTTGTTGAGCGCATCCATGTCGACGGTTTCATAGAACTGTTTCAAGTTCTCCATCTCTTCAGACACCACGCGGCTCAGTCGATCCGTACCCGGCCCTTTCATGCCCGACATATCAATTCGATCCAACAACGTCAGCTCCGTGTCTACATAATCTCTCAAAGCCTGCTGGAAAGCACCATAGCCTTTATAGCCCAACTGGCTGACAAAACGAACCACCGTCGCTTCGCTGACCCGGCACGTTTCAGCCAGTTCTCTGGTGGTCATGAAGACGGCTTTGCGGGGATTTTTTAGAATATAATTTCTGAGAATCCGTGCTTTGGGTGTCAGCGAGGGGTGTTGCTCGACGATACCTTTGATGGTTGGATGGGATTGTTGTTCGGTCATGGATATAATTCTTTTTAGGATTTGGAGGCTATTATGAAATGAAATCAGTCAAATGAATTAATTTCTTGCAAAATTGTCGCCTTCTCGACCTGAATTTGACTAAAAATGAGCCTCAAACAGGCCGGTCTAACCCCGGTCACATCACCCAAAAAGCCGGTGGCAATCAAGATGTTAAAAAAATAGCGGGTTTAAAAGTTGTCACCGGAGTGGCAACTGAATATGCTTATAAATCTTTATTCCATGGTATCTCACGCGATTAAAAAAATAACGACCCATTGAATTTTTAGCAATATCAACCATATTATTTCGGTTGTCAACCAATTTGAAAAAAATCGTATCATATATTCTATTTTTTCCTTGACATGATTTGTTTCATTCGAATAAGTTGTGACGAATCTACCGGACAGAAATCAGATGTCAGGATAGAGGGTTCAAAGGTTCAGGGTTCACCGTTCAGGGTTGCAGTTTTTAAACGTTTAACGGCGGAACTTTTCAACCTCTGAACCCTGAACCTTGAACCTCCGGACCCTGACACCTAAAACTTTAGTTAGTGTTCATCCACGAATAATGGATGGCGCTAGGAAGTTTCCAATAAAAAGGAAGTATCTATGTTAGGAAAATACAAACCACTGTGGGGCCCAAAGCCCCGACTCAAGTCCAGCTATGATGCGGTTATTATCGGCGGCGGGCTGCATGGTTTAGCCACTGCTTATTTTCTGGCCCGGGATCATGGGATGACCGATGTGGCGGTTCTTGAAAAACGCTTCATCGGTTATGGAGGTGCCGGCCGGAACACCGCCATTGTTCGTGCCAATCAAAGGACCCAACAAAATGTTCCCCTCTATAAAGAGGGACTTGAACTCTGGCCCATCCTGACCAAAGAACTTGATTACAACCTGATGTTTTTTAATTGCGGAAATCTTAACCTGTTGCACAGTGAAGCCGCAATGAATTCAGCGCGTATGAGCATAGCCACGGCTCAGTTTCACGGGGTTGAAAGTCATCTGATTGATGCCAAGCAGTGCAAGGAAATGATGCCGGCCCTCAACATATCCCAGGACATCACCTATCCGATTTTGGGCGCCATGTATCACCCCCCGGGCGGTATCCTGCGCCATGATGCGGTGGTCTGGGGTTTGGCCAAGGGCGCTGCCAAACATGGGGTGCATATCCATCAGCAAACGGCCGTAACCGGTATCGGGGTCGAAAACGGCAAAATCGTATCGGTGGATACCGAACAGGGAAAGATCAATACCCCGCGAGTTTTGTTGTCGGCCGGCGGATATTCCGCCGCCATTTCTCATGAAATGCTGGGAATCGAACTGCCCATCAGTGTTTTGACCATCCAGGCCATGGTGACGCAACCGCTGAAACCGATATTAAACCACGTAATTTCATCCGGTGCTTATCATGCTTACGCAAATCAGACCCTGAAAGGCGAGATCGCCACCGGTGCTCACATGGACCCCTGGCCCAATTACACCACCCAGACCACGGCCTATTACATCAAACATCAGGCCCAAGCCCTTGCGGAAATGCTGCCGTGTCTCAGAGGGGTTAAGTTCATGCGCCACTGGGCCGGGCTGGCCGATATGACGCCGGACATGGCGCCGATCATGGACGGCAATGACACCATTGAAGGCTATTATATGAACTGCGGCTGGGGCTACTTTGGTTTTAAATCCTGCAACGCCACCGGAAAATACATGGCCCAGTATATGGCCAACGGCAATTGTCCCGATATGCTGAGACCGTTTAACCTGCGTCGCTTTGAGCACCACCGGTTGATGGGGGAGACAGCGGCTTTAGTCAATTATTCACCTGATAATTAAGAGATGGAGGGAGAAAAAGCATGGCTCTGACATTGACCTGCCCGATATGCGGCAAGCGAAATGGGTATGAATTTCGATATGGCGGAGAAGACAAAGGCCCGCGGCCTCAGCGCGAAGATATCCCTCCAGATAAATGGTGTGAATATGTGCACATGAATCGATGCGTGGCCGGAGTTCAAAAGGAATGGTGGTGCCACAAGGACGGGTGCGGTATCTGGTTTATAACCGAGAGAGATACCATCACTAATCTTGAAGTCGAACAACCGGAGGAGACAAGATGAACAGGCTATACACATTGCCTACATGCCGGATCGATACCGAAAGTAACCTTTCATTCACCTATCAAAATAAAACTTTCAAGGGCGTCAAAGGGGATACGGTTGCCACAGCCCTTTATGCCAATGGAATCCGTATCTTTTCCCGCAGCCTGAAGTATCATCGTCCCCGGGGGCTATACAGCCTGGATGGTGAATCGAGTAACACCTGCATGGAAATTGATGGTCTACCCAATGTCAGTGCTGAAAAAACATTGTTAAAAGAGGGCATGATGGTTCATGCTCAAAATGTGAAAGGCACGCCCGAACACGATTTCATGGGTTTTATGGATAAGCTGGATTGGGCAATGCCGGCCGGGTTTTATTACCGATCCATGCACAAGCCAGCTGTAATCTGGCCCATTGCACTGAAACAGGTGCGCAAAGCGGCGGGGCTTGGTCGATTGTCACCCAATTTCCAGATGAGAGGAAAATTTGACGAACTCTATCCAACTGCGGATGTGTGCGTCGTCGGTGGCGGACCTGCTGGCATATCAGCGGCTCTGGCAGCAGCAGAGGTGGGATTGCGGGTCATCCTGATGGAATCCAGACCCTGGCTGGGAGGCTTTTTTGATTACCGAACGAGCGAATATAGCCAGGGGACACCATTATACCAGAGAGCACGCGCACTCTGCCAAAAAATTGAAAAAGCAGCCAATATTCGCATTTTTAAAAACACCTCCATGGTAGGTGCCTATAATAACAATCTCATCACGGCGTTTCAGAAGGGAGAAGAAAACGAGCATTTTGACGAGCGCTACATAGAAGTCCGGGCCAAAAGCGTTGTAATAGCGACCGGCTGCATTGAACGTCCCTTACTTTTTGAAAACAACGAGCGGCCGGGCGTGATGCAGGCTGCATGTGCCCATCGACTGGCGCACACATATGGGCTCCTCGCCGGAAAAAAAGCTGTGTTCAGTATCGGCCATGATTTGGGAATCGAAGCGGCTATCGATCTGTTTGATTCAGGTCTTGAAATCCTGTGCCTTGCCGATATTCGGAAAGATGGA
>JAIVWA010000468.1:0-4203 GCA_049190255.1 Gammaproteobacteria bacterium
CCAAAGAAGCGTGCCCGATGTACCTGTCTCATGTCGATGGCACCGATCACCACGTAACCGATGAGGTGCTCTGGCGCAAGGACGGCACGCAGTTTCCGGTGGAATACACCAGCATGCCGATAAAGAAGGATGACCGGATTGTCGGTGTCGTGGTCACATTCATGGATATCGCCGAGCGCAAGAAAATGGAAACCGCCCTGCTGGCAGAGCGCGAACGACTGCAAAAGATCCTGGACACCAGCCCGGTCGGTGTCGGTATTTCCACCGAGGGCGTGGTTCGCTTTGCCAACGCGCGTTTTAGCGAACTTTTTGATCTCAAGGAAGGGCAGTCGTCGCTGGACACCTACGTCAACCCGGATGACCGGAAGTATATCGCGACCGAACTTGAAAGATCGGGAATCGTTCGTGATTTTGAGGTGCAGGCCTACGGCCGCAATCGCGAGATTCGTGACACACTGGCAACATTCATCAGTACCGAATACGAAGGCCAAACCGGTATTCTTTCCTGGCTGGTGGACCTCAGCGGCCTGAAAGAAGCCGAGAGAGAACTGAAAGCCAAATTCGATGAGTTGGACCGATTCCGGCGGCTGGCCATCGGCCGCGAACAAAAGATGATCGAACTGAAAAAAGAAATCAATGAATTCCTTAAAGTGACCGGGAATTCAGAAAAATACAAAATCCACTGAAAGGAGAAATTTAATGATATTGTTTAAGGTGCGATTACAGATAGCGCTAAGTGTAATATTTTTGATCGTCTGCTCCGGGAGTAGCGTTGCGGGCGACATCGATTGGCAGAAAATCAAAACCTTACAGGATATGGCGTTTGTCGAATATGTAAAAAGCCTTGACTTAAAAGGGCAGGCAGCCTTGAATTTTTGGAAAAACATCCCGGTGAGCAAAGCCAATCAGCAAGTATACCGGATGTTCCGCAAAGAGGCATTTGCTATATATATGAATAAATACCCCCGACCCAAAAGAAATATTCCCGAGTTTAAAGTGGGGATGGGAACGGATATAACCGGCCCCATGAGTAAACAAAAATTGAAACTACCGTTTACAAATTATTTCCCCCTTGAGGAAGGACCCATCGGAGATCCTCAAAAGATTTATCGAATCGGGTATACTATTCATGGTTTTACCCATCCCTGGCTATTGAACAATGCTGATTCAGCGATGTGGGAAGCCAACCGGCATTCCAATGTGCGGCTTACGATTCTCGATCCGGAATTTGATAACCATAAGCAGGTTCAGCAGATCGATGCGTGGGTCGCAGACGGTTTCGATGGCATAATGATATGGCCCATGCAGGAAGCACCTACCGGGCCACCGGTACAGAGGGCGATCGCCGCAGGCATTCCTTGTGTGTCCATAGACAGAATGGTGGGGACAAACAAAATCAATGCCCGGGTAACGGGTAATTTCCCGGCCAATGGTACCCAACAGGGGATGTACCTGGTTCACAAACTACTTCAAGAAAATAAGCAGGTAAAAGGTACGATTCTAATGATTCGAAAGCCCCTGGGAAGTACGGCTGATGCCATGCGAACCGGTCATTTTCTTAAGGTCATCAGCTATTTCCCGGGTCTCAAAATACTAGGGAGCTTTCACAACAGCAGCAACCGGCAGGATTCGTTTCAGCAGGTAAGCGATGCGCTGAATAAACACAATGAATTGGATGTGATATTTTGTACGGGCGCCGAGCAGGGTATGGGTGCTGTGCAGGCGATCGATGCTGCCAAGAGATGGGATAGCAGGCAAGGCAATAAGAGAATCATTGTTCTGAGCAATGATGATCTTTTTGAATCACTTGAGGCGATTGGCCAAGGGAAAATGGCCATGACAGCGCCTTATACCCCGTTGCTCGGGGCCCTGGGGGTGCGGATATTATTAAAATTGGTAGCCGGTGAAAAAGTCCCGCAGGATGTCATTACCCCGGATCTGCCCATGGTCACAAAAAGGAGCGAAACTGTATTTGGTATCGAAACTGTCAGCATCGATAAATGGATGCCGTACACTTATGGGAGGCAGGAATAAACCATGCCGGCAAATTTAACCATCCGTACCAAGTTGATCATCATATTGCTTACCCTGGGCTTGATACCTTCTCTAGTGCTTGGATATATCTCACTTAGTGTTTCACATACCGCCCTGTCTGAACAGGCATTTAACCACCTGATAAGTACCCGGGAGGCCAAGAGAGCTCAAATTGAACGGTATTTTCAAAAAATCAGAGCGGATATTTCAGTATTGGCAAATTCCTCTCATATTGTCGCGGCGCTGGATGGGTTTTCTTCAGCCATGGAAGATGGAAGGATTGATGAGGCCCAATACAATTATTTCGAAAGTCTGGAGTACGGAGACTCATTCAAGAAGTTTAGCCAGGAATATGGCTATCACGATCTGATGCTTATCACCAAAGCCGGAGATATCGTTTATTCTCTAAAAAAAGAGTCCGATCTGACCCGCAACGTCCTAAAGGGTGAGCTAAGAGATACCCCTCTGGGCCAACATTTCCGTGAAGGTTTGGAATCCATCGTCATTACCGATTTTCAACCCTATCCCCCGTCTGATAATGAACCCATCTCGTTTGCAATTTCACCCATCGTATTATTGGATCAAATCGAAGGCGTCGTGGTGTTAAAGCTGTCCGATGAAGTCATCAATGCCATAATGACGGAACGTTCCGGTCTGTCGGAAACCACTGAAGCCTACCTGGTCGGTCCGGATAATCTCATGCGTTCCGATTCCTATTTGAGCCCGAAAACGCATACAGTAAAGGCCTCTTTTTCAAATCCGATCGAGGGCAAGACGGATACCATGGCCAGCAGGGAGGCGCTTTCAGGAAAAAAGGGCCATGGACTTATCAACGGCTACAGAGGCGTACGCGTTCTTTCGGCCTATGGTCCGGTAACCTTTGGCAGCACAATCTATGCCCTGATTGTCGAAATCGATGAAAAAGAGGCTTTGCGCCCGATATCCAACTTGAAGCGGTATATGGGTACCTTTGCGGCTGCGCTCATGCTTATTACCGTTCTGGCCGCCTTTTATATTGCGAATAAATCAACAAAACCAATCAGAGAACTGACGCGGTCTTCAATCGAAATAGCGGCGGGAAATCTCGATACGGACATCAATGTGGCAAGCAATGATGAGCTGGGAGTGCTGGCTCAAAGCTTTTCAACGATGCGTGATTCCATACGGCAAGCACATGATGTTCTGGAACAAAGAGTTGAAGAGCGGACTGCTGATTTAAAAAAATTATCTACAGCGGTCGAACAGAGCCCGGCCTCGGTGGTGATTACCGATCTCAGAGGGACCATCGAATATGTTAACGCCAAGTTCTGTGAGGTCACCGGGTATACCATCGACGAGGCTATCGGACAAAACCCCCGCATCCTTAAATCCGGTCATACGCCGCCGAAAGTCTACCGGGAACTCTGGAAGACCATCAAAGCCGGATACGAATGGCGGGGTGAGTTTCAGAATAAAAAGAAGACCGGCGAGCTTTACTGGGAATTCGCCACCATTTCAGCGCTTAAGTCCGCTGACGGTTCAATTTCCCACTATCTTGCGATCAAGGAGGATATTACCGAGCGCAAGCAGATGGAGGAGAGGATACGGGAAAAGGAGGCACGGTTTCGCGGCTATTTTGAGCACAGCCAGGTCGGGATGGCGGTCACTTCACCGACCCAAGGATGGGTTGAAGCCAATGATCAATTGCAGAGAATGCTTGGTTATACTCTGGACGAGCTGCGTCAAATGACCTGGATTGAGCTTACCTATCCCGATGACCTCGAGGCGGATGTAAAACAGTTCGAACGGATGCTGGCCGGTGAAATCGACAACTACACCCTTGACAAGCGCTTTATTCGCAAGGATGGTGAGATTGTTTATACAAATTTAGCCGTTGCCTGCATACGCGATGAAACGGGTGATGTCCTTAATGTCCTGGCCTCATTTCAGGATATTACCGAGCGAAAAAAAATGGAGAACGATCTGCAAGAACGCATCAAAGAACTGGATGAGGCCCAATCGGCCATGCTCAACATGATGGAGGACCTGGACGAGGAAAAGGCCAAGGCCCAAGAGGCCACCCGGGCCAAGAGCGATTTTCTGGCCAACATGAGCCACGAGATCCGCACCCCCATGAACGCGGTTATCGGCATGGCCCACCTGGCCCTGAAAACCGAGCTGACGGCCAAG
>JAIVWA010000469.1:0-4184 GCA_049190255.1 Gammaproteobacteria bacterium
CCAAACTTTGATTTGCATTTTTAAGAATCCAGTCTCGTCGAGCATCGAGTATCCAGCATCCAGCATCGAGTATCCAGTATCGAGTATCCAGCATCCAGCATCGAGCATCCAGCATCGAGTATCGAGTATCCAGCATCCAGTATCACGCCTTTAACAAACGGTAACAGTCATCAACAATATTTTTGGCAGCGTCGGGTTTGCCGAAACGCCTGGCCCTTGCCGCCATATCTTTTAAAGCCTGGGGTTGATCCCTGTAATTTTCTATTTTCTGGCTCAGCATTTTAGCATTGAGATCTTTTTCAATGATTATTTCAGCGGCACCATCACTGGACAGATCGGCGGCATTCAACATCTGGTGATTGTCGGCTGCATACGGAAAAGGGATAAAAATTGCCGCTTTTCCCAGGGCTGTGATCTCGGCCACCGTTGTCGCCCCGGCCCGGCAAATGATCAGGTCCGCCTGGCCGTACTGACGGGCCATATCAGCGAAAAAGGCCTGAGCTTCAGCGCTGACCGCCTTATCCCGGTAGGCGTCTGTGACCGATTGCTCATCCGCCTCACCGGTTTGATGCACAAAATGCAGGCGCTCTTTGTTTTTGAGGTGATCCAGCGCTTCTATGATTGCCATGTTTATCCGGTGGGCGCCCTGGCTGCCGCCGATAATCAAAACCGTGAACCGGCCATGGGCGGTGTCCTGTGCCGTTGCGTTTTCAGGATGGGCGGCACTTTCTAAAAGGTCCGGCCTTACCGGATTACCGGTCCATCGCACTTTTTGGGGATCCATGCCGGATCGGGTATTTTCAAATGAAATGTAGATCCGGTCTGCAAAACGCGATAAAATTCGGTTGGTGATTCCCGGCAGGATATTTTGTTCATGGATAGCGATGGGAATCCTCCTCAACCAGGCGCCGATGACCACCGGCCCTGCTGAATAACTTCCCAGACCGATGGTCAAATCCGGTGAGAATTTTTTCAGGATCCGCAGAGCTGACCAAATTCCTCCGGGAATTTTCAAGATAGCCTTTATCTGGTTCCATATTCCCCGGCCCTTAATTCCAGCAACCGGGATACATCGAAGTTCAAAACCGGCTCCGGACAGCACTGATTTTTCAAGCGTGTTGCCGGTGCTGACAAACAGAATTCGGGTTGCTGAATTACGGGCCATAAATTCTTTGGCAATTGCAATTCCGGGAAACAAATGACCTCCGGTCCCGCCGCCGGCCACGACTACTTTTAACGGGCGATTTTTGTTAGCTTCGTTCATATTAATAAAATTGATATCTTGCTATTCTCAAATTAGTCATGGCTCATGCGCGCTTTGCCGCGCTGATGTTCATCAAAATCCCTATGGATGCCATATTCAGCAACAGAGACGTGCCGCCGTAACTTAAAAAGGGCAGGGAGAGCCCTTTGGTCGGCAGCAGGCCCAACGCAACCCCCATGTTGACGCAAACTTGAATACCCATGGCGCTGGTCAACCCGAAAGCCATCAGTGATCCGAATGTGTCCGGTGCGTTGCGGGCAATTTGAATGCCCTTGATCAGAATCAGCACATAAAGCCCGATGATAATCAAAACACCTACCAGGCCGATTTCTTCACCGATAATCGAAAAGATGAAATCCGTATGGGGCTCGGGCAGATAGAATAACTTCTGATAACCCTTTCCAATTCCGGTACCCCACAATCCGCCTGTGCCGAAGGCCATCAGGGAATGGACGATCTGATAGCCTTCATCCGATGGATATTCCCAGGGGTTTAGAAAGCTCAAAAGTCGCTTGACCCGGTATTCGGCCTTAACCAGATAGACGATCGCTACGGGCAACAGCACGATCAGCGACGTGAAAAGATGGGTACAGCGGACGCCGCCGACAAACATCATCAACCAGGTGAGTGTTGCCAGGATGACCACGGAGCCAAAATCGGGCTGTTGAAAAATACAGACCGCAAACACACCGAATACAAATATGTGCGGTAAGAACCCGATGGAAAATTCTTTGATTTTTTCTCTCTTTTTATCCAGCGAATAGGCCAGGAAGACAACCAGGGCGAAACGCGCAAATTCTGACGGCTGAAATGTTAAATGGCCGATGCGCAACCACCTTGCTGAACCGCCGGCCGAAAAACCATAGTCGGTAAATTGAATAGCCACCAGAAACAAAAGCGCCAGAGCCAACAAGGGATATGTCAACGGTCGATACCATTGGTACGGAAAGTGCCGGCAGGCCACCAGGCCGACAATGCCGATCAAGGCGAAGAACGCCTGCTTTTTTAAAAATAGATAGTCCGAGCCGAATTTTTTTAGAGCCACCGCCGAACTGGCGCTATAAACCATTACGATTCCGATTCCCACAAGAAAAAGGACCGGAAACAACAGCTGAATGTCGTAATCAGCTGACGGTGATGGCTGGTTTTTAGGGCTCATGATTTCTTTTCGCTCATTTGAGTTTCAATACTTCCATGCGGAAGTCTTCGCCCCGCTGGGCATAGCTGTCATACATATCAAAGCTGGCACATCCGGGTGACAGCAAAACAACCTCACCCGGCGAAACCACCTTTTGAGCCTGCTTGACGGCATCCGCCATGGATGTGGCCGTTATCGTCGGTGTCAGATTTTCCAGTGCGGTTCGAATGAGGCCGGCGGCGTGGCCCATGACGATCAGGTTTTTAATATGGCGGGGTAAAATTTCTCTAAGGGATTCAAAATTACTGCCCTTATCCAGCCCCCCCATGATCAAAACCACCGGCTGGCTGAAGGACTGCACCGCCTTTATAACCGCATCCACATTGGTTGCCTTGGAGTCATTGAAATACGCGACATCCTGAATCGTGTCGAGATACTCCAGCCGATGGGCACCACCCTGGAATCGATCCAGGGTTTCCCGGATGGCTTCGGGCCGGGCTCCGGCCGCAATAGCCGCAAGACCGGCAGCGCAGGCATTCTCCAGATTGTGCCGACCCCTGAGTTTTATATCAGACAAATTCAACGACCATTGATTTTGCCCGTTAAGATTTAGCGGCCCGGAATTGTTTATCTGAAAATAAATATGATTGCCGTTAATGACGGCACCGTCTTCATTTTGGCCGGGTTCCGGATAAATCAACTGTACATTTTTTAAACCCGTGGTCAGAGACCGCACCAGGGGATCCGAGCCGTTTAGTACGGCAATGTCGCTTGGGTATTGATTTTCGAACAACCGCATTTTGGAAGCGGCATAGGCTTCAAAATCCGGGTAGCGGTCCAGATGGTCCCTTGTGATGTTCAACAGCACGGCAATCTTCGGCCTGAAGCGATCGATGGTATCCAGCTGAAAGCTGCTGATCTCCGCCACTATCACATCGGCCGGCTGCCCCTGGTCTACATAGCCGATTAAAGGGTTGCCGATATTGCCCCCCACAAATACGTCCAAACCGGAGCGCTTGAGCATGTCGCCCAGAAGTTCGGTGGTTGTGGTTTTACCGTTGGTACCGGTGACCGCCACTATCGGTTCCTTAATAAATCTGGAAGCCAATTCTATTTCTCCCACGACCGGGGTCCCACTTTTCTGTGCGCGAACTACGGGCTCGATGGTGTGAGGGACTCCCGGACTCAACACGATGAGATCTGTTTGCTGGAAGACCTCCGGACTCTGCCGGCCCAATTCTAAAGTGATGCCCATTTGACGCAGTTCTTGCACCTGGGGTCCCAGATCTTTCTCGGCCGCCATGTCGGTGGCAACGACCGTCGCCCCTCTTTTTTTTAAAAAGCGGGCCAGCGCAATTCCGGTTTTGCCGAGACCAACCACGGCAATATTTTTTTCAGCAAGCTCCATTTTCAACGAATTGACGTTTTTTAAATTTTTCCAAACTGACCGTCTCGCCCTTCCCGGCAGGAGGGCAGGGCCTGAGGAAGAGCGGAGACGGTCAGGGTTTGGCGTTTCATAACAAAAAAATTGGTCCTCGGGGCCACAACCAAGCTAATAGGTGCTGTCCGTAATAATCCGTCAAGGAGTGTTGGAGTATTGGAGTGATGGAGTATTGATGAAAAGGGTGTTTCGGGGCACGAGCTAACTATCAGCCATAAAATACCGACATAAACACTATTTAAAATAATTAGTCCAAAATCCGAAATATTCATTACTCCATTACTCCATCACTCCAGTACTCCAGAAACCTGAAGTGTAAAGCCTAAAATTAAAAAATAAGC